>JBOGOW010000097.1:0-10259 GCA_050748285.1 Pyrinomonadaceae bacterium | reverse complement strand
AGGCGGATACAGATAATGCCAACCCCGAATGTTGGTTACTGTGTATGGATCGCCGCCATTTAGAATGGCTGCACCGGCGGTCGTATAAACCGTCAGATCGGTTCGATGTTTGGAAGGTTCTTCCGGATCGATGCGTGCACGATCTCGAACATCAATCAGCCCCCAAACTGCAAACACGCAAAAAATAGCAATCAGCGATCTGTTTCGAACGATTCTCTTTTTGTAATACCGAGCGAGCAAGTTCAACATTATTCTCAACGGTTTTTCACTGGAATGTTAGCGTCGCATACGACCAAACTTGGAACTAAAACTATGCGGCCGATTAATAGGGCTCGTCGCCTAGATTATCAGATTCGGAAAATAACAATGCGTCCGAGCGCAGGGGAAAAAAATGATTGACGATTTGCAGCCGCAAAAGCTAAACTTGTTTTGGCAATGTTCAATTTGGTCGAAACAAAAGTCGAACTGAAACTTGAGAACAAGCCGCACGCATTGCGAGGACTTTATCTGTAAACCTCTGCTCAGATACCCTCGAAATCCACCGTATAAGGCACAACGATCCCAACTTTTCCGCGTTACAGGATATGTTAAGTCGAATTGACGATCTTTTGCGAATGACCATTAGTTTTGGCGCGTCCGACCTGCATTTGCGTGCCGGTTCGACGCCTGTAATTCGCATAAATGGTGAGCTTAAACCGCTCGACGGCGTGCAAAAATTGAATCAGGAAGAGACGCTCGAAATGGCGTTCTCGATGATGTCGAACCGCCAGAAGCAGCATTTTAAGGAAGTTTTCGAGGTCGATATCGGTTACGGTGTTTCGGGTTTGGGCCGATTTCGCGTAAATATTTTTCAACAGCGAAATTCCATCGGAATTGTCGCCCGCGTGATCGCAGACGCGGTCAAGAATTTTAACGAACTCGGCCTTCCGCCAGTATTGAACGGCATTTCCGAAGAAATGCGCGGACTGATTCTTGTTACAGGAACGACCGGTTCGGGCAAATCGACAACGCTTTCGGCGATGGTCGATCACATAAATGAGAAGCGAAACTGCCATATTGTTACGATCGAGGACCCGATCGAATTTCTTCACAAGGATAAGCAATCCTTCATTACACAGCGTGAGGTCGATGTCGATACGCGTTCGTTTGCCGAAGCTCTTCGCGGTTCGCTCCGGCAAGACCCCGATGTGATCCTCGTGGGCGAAATGCGCGATCTCGAAACGATCGAGACGGCATTGGTCGCAGCCGAAACTGGGCATCTTGTTCTTTCAACATTGCACACACTCGATGCTCAGGAAACGTTAACCCGAATTATTTCAGCATTTCCACCGTATCAACAAAAGTCGATCAGAATACAGCTTGCCGGTTTGTTGAAGGCGGTCGTTTCGCAGCGGCTGATGAAATCCGCCGACAACGGCAGCCGCGTTCCGGCGGTCGAGGTTTTGATCTCGACGCCGCTCATACGCGATTACATTTTGCACGAGGAAAAAACAAATTCCATCCGCGACGCGATCGCCGCCGGAACCTCGCAATACGGAATGCAGACTTTCGACCAGTCTTTGTTTTATCTTTATTCTTCAGGCCTCGTCTCGCTCGATGAGGCACTTCGAGGTTCTACAAATCCGGACGAATTCCGATTGCGGCTTGCAGGTATTCAAAACTCTTCAGCCCTCGCAAAGGAAGAAATGGAAAAGATCAGCGCGGTCGGCAATATCAGCAGCATATTGACCAGAAACTAGGAATGCATTTTTCGCCAATTAAATTTTCGGAAATCGAGCGGCTCACGGTCGCTCTTTTTATTTTCCGAACGAGGCAGCAAATCGCCACAAATATAGATAAATTAAGGATTTTCGCCCGCAAAGTCTTGACAAAACTGGCATCGAAAGTGTAGATTTTAGTTTTATCCGAACACCTGAATAGGTTCGAATAGATGGCGGGAGCAAAACCCGCAATCAATGTTTTTCGCATCGAAATCTGAGTCATTAGAAGACACAAGCACGGCGATTCGGTAAAAAAAAAAAGAATTTTTCGCGACACAATTCAATAGGAAGTAGAAGCACAGTTAAATGACAACAGAGGTAACAAACGGCGTCGAGGAACCGAAAACCGGCGAATCCGCGACAGCCGATCAAGAACAGAAAACAGACGCAGCCGTTGCAAAACCGGTTAAAGCTGCGATGGAAATACCAGATGAGATCCGTGCATCGGGTGAATTCGATTTTGGCGCGATCCTTGAGCAATTCGAGGGGGAACAAACAGTCTTTCACTCAGGCGAACTTGTTACAGGCAAGGTTGTCGGCATATCGGATCACGGTGTTTTGGTCGATTTCGGCTACAAAAGCGAAGGTGTCATCCCTTCGGAAGAATTCCCGGACGGCGTCGAAGGCGCAGTAACCGTGGGCGACCAGATCGAGGTGGTGATCAAGAATATCACCGGCGGCGATGCTCCGCCCGTGCTCTCGCGCGATGATGCGGTCGGCCGAAAGGTTTGGAACGACATCGAGGAAGCCTACAAAGACGGGATTCCGCTTATTGGAAAGATCATAGACAAAACCAAAGGCGGCTTGCGTGTTGACCTTAACGGCGTCGAGGCATTTATGCCCGGTTCGCAGATCGATTCGCGCCCGATCCGAAGCCTCGATTCGTATATCGGCCAGGATATCGAAGCAAAGGTCATCAAATTCAGCCGCAAGCGAAACAACATAGTTCTTTCGCGAAAGGTGATCACCGATGTTGAGGTAAACGAGCAAAAAGCCAAAACGCTTGGCTCGATCGACGTTGGGTATATCGTTGACGGCACGGTCAAGAATCTCACCGAATACGGCGCGTTCGTCGATATCGGCGGTGTCGATGGATTGCTCCACGTAACCGATATGTCCTGGGGACGAATTCAGAATCCGGGCGACGCATTCAAATCCGGCGATCATGTGCAGGTCAAGATACTAAAGCTGGATCGTGAAAAAGAAAAAATTTCGCTTGGATACAAACAGCTTTTACCCGACCCGTGGTCAACCGTGATCGAGATGTATCCGGTAAATGCACGAGTCAAAGGCAAGGTTTCGACGGTTACGGAATACGGCATTTTTGTCGAAATTGAGCCGGGCGTCGAAGGGCTTGTTCATGTTTCGGAGATCTCATGGTCGAAGCGCTCGGCCAGTCCGAAACGGATGTTCAATCGCGGCGATGAGGTCGAAGTGCAGATCCTCGGTGTCGATACGGTCGAACGCCGCATTAGCCTTGGGCTGAAACAGCTTGTTGAAAATCCGTGGGACAATATCACTTCGCGATATCCGGTCGGCACGAAAGTTCACGGCAGGGTTCGTAATCTTACTGATTTCGGCGCGTTCGTTGAAATAGAAGACGGTATCGACGGTCTTGTTCATGTTTCTGATATCACTTGGGCCAAAAAAGTAAAACATCCTAAGGAACTGCTCAAGAAAGATCAGGAAGTCGATGCGATAATTACAAATATCGACCCGGCCGGACAAAGGCTTTCGCTTTCGATGAAAGATCTAACGCCCAGCGCGTGGGAAGGCTTCGTTGCGACACATCGCCCCGGCGATACTGTCCGCGGCAAGGTCACGCGATTTACAACATTCGGCGTTTTTGTCGAACTCGAAGAAGGCCTCGAAGGTCTATGCCATATTTCGGAGCTTTCCGACGAACGTGTCGAAAAACCAGAGGACATCGTCCAGCTTGGACAGGAGCTCGATTTCAAAATACTGCGTATCGAGAATGCGGATCAGAAGATCGGGCTTTCATATCGCGCGGTCGGTAAAGAAGGTGAGCCTGTTGTTGATTCAAGACAATTCTCGTCCGAGGCCAAAGGCGGCATGGCAAGTTTGGGTGAACTTGCGAAAATGATGAAGTCAGACGGCGATTCGGAAGCGCCGCCCGAACTTACGAAAGAAGAGAAGGACGAGGCAAAACGGATCAAGAAGGAACAGGCTCGCAAGGATTACGAAGAAACGACCGCTCGCGAAGCCGCAGCGGCGGAGGAAGCGGCAGCCAAAACCGCGGCTGATGCTTCGCCTGCAACGGACGAAGCTGCCTCGGTCGAAACTGCTGCTGAAGAATCTCCCGAAGCAGTTGCAGCCGAAGAGTTTGCAGCGGCGGTGGAACCAGTGGCAACGGCGGAAGAGGAAATACCGGCAGAAGGCGCAAAAGAAGAGCCTGCGGTCGCGGCTGACGAGACGGCCGCAGAAGAACCTGTTGCCGAGGTCGCGGAAACTGTCGGTGATCCTGTTTCTGAAGATATAGCTGCACTCGAACCAACCGCTTCGGAAAACGAGAAGCCGGAATCTGAGAAAAGCGAAGAATCGGAAACGACGACTGCATAGTCGGATTATGTCCGCAGCTACGCGGTTTATTTTTAATAACTAAGAGGAAAAAAAGATGACAAAAGCAGATCTGGTCGAACGCGTTGCGAACGAGGCCGACATGACCAAGAAAGATGCGGAACAACTCGTCGAGATCGTTTTCGACAGTATCATCGACTCCCTCAATGGCGGTGAAAAGATCGAGCTCCGCGGTTTCGGCAGCTTCCGCGTCCGCGAACGCAATGCAAGAAAAGGCCGCAACCCAAAAACCGGCGCCGCCGTAGATATACCCGCAAAGCGAGTTGCCTATTTCAAGCCCGGAAAAGATTTGAAAGAGCTAATTAATCAGTCGTAGGCCGTTCGCAGAAAATTGAATTGCCCGACATTTCAGGAGTTTGTTACTTCCGATTTGTCGGGTCAAATTTCTTTAAAGTTTGTTACTAATTTGCGATTTGTGATAAACGCAATGAGCAAAGAAACAAATATAAGTCCGGTGCATACAATGGGCGGCAAAAATGTGAGAAATGCCATCACTGCAAAAATCGCCCCGAATATCAAAAGGTTGATAAGTGTTATCCCGCGTAAAATTTCGGAACTTGCATCCTTGCGCAAGAGATAAAGGATCGTAAATCCGCCCAGCAGACAAACGAATGTAAAACACGAACTCAATGCAACAAAGAGGTTCGACATCGAAGGATGAAACCCCGCACCGGCGTCGAGACGGTAATCCTGCATCAAATGCATAAGCTACAGCTCAGTCTCATTCGAAGGCTCGATCTCCACGAAAATTCCAACCGTATGAAATACCGCAGTCAAAAATTGCAGAACGACCGCCGACCAAAGCCAAAATCTGTATCGTGTAGCATATTATTTGTTTGCGAATGTGCACCAGAGATTGTCTCAAAACTTTTATAAATTGCCTCCAGCTTTAGCTGGAGGTCGGATGTTGAAAGAAGCCGGGCTTTAGCCCAATTTTAGAAAAAGTTTTCCGAATGGCTTTAGCCCTCGTGTTTATGAGGCTAAAGCCATTTTTGCTGTCAACCATCCTCCAGCTAAAGCAGGAGGCAATTTAAAAGCCGAAGAAGTAGTTTTGAGACTATCTCAACGATATTTCAGTTAGATGACTTATTAGCAGCTTTGCTTTTGCAAAAAACTGTTATTGTGGTCTGACAACCCACTCTCTATCGCTGCCCGGAGCGGTTCTTATTACAAAATCCAGACCGACCTGCGTGATTGAAACATCATATCTTTTATTCAAAGTTGCATCCAGCCGAACGGGTCGAGTCCATTTTCCGACACCGTCACGCGAAGAAATAAAAACGCCATCCTCACGCGCGGCAACTACCACAAGCCTGCCGGTACGCGGATCGATCGCCGCGCCAAAGGATTCGACAATCCCCGAAATCACACGCACTTTCCGACCCAAACCGTTTGCTCCATGCTCGACATGGAAAAGTCCCATATTCGGATTTTCCGTATCATAATTAGCGTCGCCCCAATCCCACAAATAATGCGTCTTGTCCTGCCAGCTTCCGTTCCACGGATGCGACCAACTTGTAAAACCTCGTCGGTCAAGCAGACATGCTTCCTGCCATTTCCCTGCCTTTGGATCGCCGATGACCGCATATACATTCAGCTCATTATTGTCGCTGATGTTTACGTCCGAAACAATCAGATGCAGTCTGCCGCTGTTGTCTATTGAAATATAATGCGGCGCCGTTTCGTGCGACCCGACGTCACGAAAAAACAAACTCGTCTTGATTCGACCGCCTTCCCGCTTACCGATAAAAATATCCGCCGGATTGAATCCGTAACCATACAATGATTCGTACTGCTGTCTTGGGTTCGCGTTTGTGGAAGCTTCGCCAAATCCGGGCCAAAGTTTCTTCGCGTCAAACCGGCCGCAAAACGCTTCGTAGATCGTCCCGTCTGAAGCCTTGGCTTTTACAATCGACCTAACCTCATACGACGGCCGCGGCGCCTGCCCGGTAGAAGGTCGCTTCACAACTCTGAACTTAAACTCTGGAGACGTTTCCGGTAAATCATCAAAGTTTCCGACGCCTTGCGGATTGGGAAAATCCTTCACATTGACGCCGAGCATTTTGGACGTTTCCCACGCCTCAGCCTTCGCCTTACTTTGCGAAAGTACAAGGTTCGAAAAAATCAAAAAGAAAAGTAGAATGCGTGCAGGTTTCATACAAAAAAAAATCTAGGATGTTTTGCCTTTAGCTAAGCGCGACGTGTCCGACTCTTTAGGATGCCTGACCGCTTCGTCTTCCACTTCTCCGCCGACACTGATAGGGATGTCCACCGGGTTATCGTATTTCGGCCCACGTTCTGTGTCTTCCAAACCGTCCGGCGTTACGCGGAACTCGCCGGATTTTGGAGGAACATAGCCCGGATAATCGATGCGCGAATGATAGATCGCGACAAGCGAACGGATCATCGATTCGCGTATCTGCGTGAGCTCGCGCAAAGTCAGGTCGCATTCGTCGAGCTGATCGTCGGCGACTATCGCATCGATTATCTTTGTAACGATGAACCGAATATTTTCCTGATTCGGCTCCGAAAGACTTCGTGCTGCCGCTTCGCAGGAATCAGCGATCATCATAATCGCGGATTCACGAAACTGAGGCTTTGGCCCCGGATATCGAAAATCGTTTTCCGAAATATCATCCGATTCACGCGCCTCGGCCTGTGCCTTTTTAAGAAAATAATGCAGCGTGCGCGTTCCGTGATGCTGCGGAATAAAATCGACAATGCGCTGCGGCAGCCCCATTTCCTTTGCTAGCTTAGTTCCGTAGGTAACATGGCTGATGATGATCTTGGCGCTCTGCGCAGGTTTCAATTTGTCATGCGGATTTTTCGACAGCTGATTTTCAACAAAATGTTCCGGCGCCGCAGTTTTGCCGATGTCGTGATAAAGAGCGCCGATCCGCGAAAGCAGAGCATTGCCGCCGACGACGCGGCAGGCTTCTTCCGCCAATTGTCCGACAGCATGCGAATGCTGATTCGTTCCCGGAGCACGCATCGCAAGCTGACCGAGAACCGGAAGATCGGCATTCGAAAGCTCGAGAAGTTTTACATCGGTCAGCACGCCGAACAGCGATTCGAAAAGCGGCATGAACATCGCCGTCGCAGCCGCCGTAACCAATCCGCTTGCAAGGCCGCATGCAGCTGCAAGCAAAACCGTATTGAGAATTATCGGCTGCTGCGTATATGCGATCATCGCTATCGATAGACCGGCGCTCGTCAATCCAACCAGAAGCCCTGCAAACGTAACCGTCTGGCGCGTCCGATAGCGTCCTATTCCATAAACAGCAACCGCCGAAGTAATGATTGCAAAGACTGCAAACTCTAATCCGCGCGGCGCTATGAAACCCGCAAGCACCGAGGTAAATAATCCAGTGAATAACGCCGTTCGACGGTCGGCGAGCAACGTCATCAGCAGGCTGCCGAAAGCAAACGGAACGGCGAACGACCAGAGCGACGGATCATTAAGCGGAGAACTAACATTTTGCGACGCCGTGAATTGCGCCAGCCGAAAAAAGATCGCCATGAGAATCGTTTGCGTAACAACGATAAAGCCAAAAAGCGCAAATGTTTTCTCCGCGGACAATGCCAGACGCGGAACGATCCCGCGATGCTCGACAAATTTCCAAGCGGTCCAATAGAGTAAAGTAACGAAGATCAAAAGGCCGATAAAACGATTCAGCAGACGGCTCGAACCGCTGTAATTCTGAACAGCCGCTATCTGCGACAACGCGGTGCTGGTGATCGGCTCACCCTGATCTACGATCTTCTGACCACGCTTTAACGAGATTGTTATCGGTTCAACAGATTCCGCAACAACCCTTCGACCGCTTTCGGTCGCCGCGGCGTCATAGATAATACTCGGCTGTATCAATGGCGACAATATTTCTGTAAAGGCTTCCGATTCGGCGGAAGAAAAACTTGGAATGCTCTTGATGCCAGATGCTAAGCTGCGGCGAGCCTCGGAAAGCTTGGTCATATTTATTGACGGATTCGTCGAAACACGCGAATCGGTCGGCTTTTGTCTGTCAACGATCGAGATTCGACCCTGTAAAAATTGTTCGTCCTGATCGCCATAGATATCGCCGCCCGCGTTTTCGCGCAATATTCGCGTAACGGCGTCAAGTTCGCTCGGACTGAATTTTCGCATCGCAAATAGCTTTGCAACCTCGGTTGACGATTTTGCCGCATTCGCTTCGCCTCGCGTCGCTGAGTTTCCACGATTTGAGCTGCCGGCTATCGAACTTTTTCGCTGAGCATCTTCCCACGCCGTGCGAAACGTCTGAACGGCTTCTTCAGGCCGCTTTGGTTCGTAATTGAAGATCGGATCGACCGATTCTTTCGCAGAGGCACGTATTCTTTCTGTTTCGGCATCGTCAACAAAATAAATATCGGCCGGTGCGATTATCGCCTCTCGTGCTATTTCACCCTCGTTATATGGCTGTTCTGCTCCCGAACGTAAAGCAGGATTGAAGAGCAGAATCGTTGTAACAATAGATAGAAATGCGAAGCCTAACCAGAATTGCTGGCGTGTCGAAAGGACGGAAAAAAGTCCCGAAACGAATGTCTTTATTCGTCCGCGCCACCTTGTTCCCGGAGTTTTTAGATCTTCTATTCGTTTGCTCATTTAACTGCAAAGCCCGCTCGTGCCGCGATTTCCTGCTTGCCGACTACCGCAGCGATCCTTTCGGCAAGGATCGAAAGCGATTTACGGCGAATAGCTGAAATTGCCACGCTATCGGCATGCTTGTCAAGCGATATTTGACGCTGAAACGTCTCAATCTCGGCTTCGGACAGGCGGTCGCATTTGTTCAAAGCGATGATCTGCGGAATCTGATCGAGTCCAAGATCGGACAATATTTTATCAACCGATTCAACCTGCTGAAGTGCACGAACGTTCGCTCCATCGACGACATGAACAAGCAAGTCGCTGTCCGATATCTCTTCCAGCGTCGCGCGAAATGCGGCGACCAATGTCTCGGGCAGGTCGCGAATAAAACCGACCGTATCGTTTATGATAACTTCCTGATCGTATGGAAGCCGCAGACGGCGCGAGGTCGGATCGAGCGTCGCGAACATTTTCTTTTCAGCGTAAACGTCGGATTGTGTGAGCGCATTCAGCACAGTAGATTTGCCCGCGTTCGTATAACCGACAAGCGAGATAAGCGGCAGACGTTTTTGAGCACGCACCTTACGGCGTTCCTGTCGCTGACGGGCGAGATTATCGACTTGTTTATCAAGCTGAGAAATTCTATCGCGAACGCGGCGACGGTCGGTCTCAAGTTTCGTTTCGCCCGGTCCGCGTCCGCCGATTCCGCCGGCAAGACGCGAAAAAGCTGAATTCTGACCTATTACAAGTCGCGGCAACAGATATTTCAATTGTGCAAGTTCGACCTGCAATTTTCCTTCGCGGCTCTGCGCACGCTGCGCAAAGATATCAAGAATTAGCTGCGGTCGGTCTATAACTTTAAGATCGGTAGCTTCGGAAAGCACCCGCACTTGGGTTGGCGTAAGCTCCGTATCGAACACGACAATATCAGCCCCGACACGCATCGAGCGGATCAGCAGTTCATCCAATTTGCCGCGTCCTAGAACCGTTTTCGGATCAATTCTCTGACGCCGCTGAATGATCTTATCCAACACGACAACGTCCGCCGACAATGCTAACTCTTCGAGTTCAGCCATCGATTCTTCGGCGTCGTCAAGATAACCGGTCGTAACGCCGACAAGCATCACGCGGTCGCGATTCGTTCGCTTCGCTTTCGCCGTCTGCCGTACGCGAGCCATTTCACTTTCGAGCGAGGTGATCAATGAAGTAAAATTCGTATCGATCTGTGATGGGAGATTCGGTTCAAGAAATTCGAAATCTTTTGCAGAAGCCCGCGCGTCAGCAAGGGAGATATCGTC
>JBOGOW010000096.1:0-10299 GCA_050748285.1 Pyrinomonadaceae bacterium | reverse complement strand
ACATTATCCGTTATCAAAGCCGAAACGTGCAAGAAACAGAAACGACCGATAAAACCGTATCCGAAGATTTTTCGCTGATCCCGTCGATCGGACGGATCGCTGCACTCGATCTCGGAACCAAACGCATCGGCGTCGCCGTGTGCGATGAGCACCGAAATATCGCAAGCCCGCTTCCCCGTCTTGACCGAACATCATGGAAAAAGCTGCTTATCGACGTTTCGGCGATCCTTGCCGAATATGATGCAAAAGCACTGGTAATTGGTTTGCCTCTCGAATCCGATGGAGCGGAAAGTGAAATGTCGAAAATAGCAGGTGATTCCGCGCGAAAATTCGCTTTGTCGCTTGGCATTCCGGTTTATTTGCAGGATGAACGGGCGACCTCACACGCTGCCCGTGCAAATCTTTGGGAACGCGGCATCTCAACTTCGGAAACTTCAAGTTTGGTTGACAGCGAGGCAGCGGCGATCATCCTTACGGATTTCATCGATAAGATTTCAAAGAACGCAAATGATTCCGAATGATCATTTCGGTGCAAGCGTCGTCAGCGATTTTGCTGCAGATTCGACCGCGGTTTTCGAAAACGGAAAAACCGTGGGCGTACCCGTTCGCCACGCTTCGAACTGATCCTTATAGAACGGCGATTTCGGGTCACCGCTTTGACCGAGCGGGATGACGTGCCGCGTCGCATCCCAATTTCCGGGCGACGCAACATGCCGCATCGAAACAAACGAAGCTACATTCGGCGTTTGACCGCTGCCGGAAAGCGGCGTGTTCGGCGTGGCAAACTGACCGCCGATCAATGGAACGACCGCAAGCGGATGTTGAAAACGCGCAGCGGAAAGCTTGCCCCAAACCCATTTCGTTTGATCCGCTCCGTAACGCGCCGTAAATGCAGCAGACGATGCATCGCCGCAAATACGCAGCAGTTCCCCGTAATCTTTGTATCCCTTCGGCAGCCAACGCGCCGAACGTTCGGCAATCGCCCAATACAGGATTCGCTCACGGATCGCGTAAGCCGGAGCGGGCTTATTCGCTTCTGCTATCGTGTTTCCGATGCATCCCCGAATTTCGTTCACCAGCAAAGCGGCGCGTGAATCCGCCGTCATGCGTGCGTCCCACGCCTTGACCAACTCCGCATTTTCGGTCGATAGAGCTTTCAGCGAAACGAGATCTTTCGCCAGCAGCGAAAGCGGAAGATTGAAATCGTCAAGCTGCATAGTCGTAACTGCATCCATCGTCACTTTTAAGTCTTTTGAAAGCAGATCAAATAATCTACGTGCACGCCACGGCGTTGCGAAATCGCGGACGAGCTGCTGGTATTTGTAATCGGTACCGACGATGCGCTGATTCGCCGTAACGATAAATCCCTGCGGCGGATTGTATAAATTCGGGAGTTCGCCGAATGGAATAAAGCTCGTCCATTCGCCGTCGTTTGTCGAGCCGTTATAAGGCAGCGAGCCATCGCCGGTTTTTCGCAGCGGCACTTTTCCGGCGGCGTACCAACCTATATTTCCTTTCGCATCGGCATAAACAAAATTCTGCATAGCACCGCCGTAATTGCCGAGTGCATTTTTGAATCCGGCCCAATCCGACGCGCGATTCAAAGAATAAAATGCGTTGAAGTCGCTGTTTTTCGGATCGAGTGCTGTCCATTTCAACGCGTAATGCTTTTCGCCGGCATCGATTATCACCGGCCCGTTGCGGGTTTCCTTTACCTCGAACGTTTCTGTCGTCAGTTCGGGACTAAGCGGATTTGCTCGAAATTTTATCTCCTCTTTTCGCACTTTTATCGCCGTCCAGCCTTCCGGCGTTTTGTATTCGCCTTTCTCGTTGAAAGTTTCAACATAAAGGTCCTGCACGTCCGGCCCGACATTTGTCGCGCCCCATGCGAAATGTTGATTGTGGCCGAGGACTATTCCCGGTACGCCCGGAAAGGTAACACCCGAAACCCGCATCGTAGGCGTTGTCAGATGGCTCAAATACCAAATGCCCGGCGCCGACGCCATCAGATGCGGATCGTTCGCGAGTATCGGCTTGCCGTCAGCGGTTCGCTTGCCGGAGATTACCCAATTGTTGCTCGCAGCGAGTTCCTCGGCATACAACCCAACACGCCGCAGCGATGATTCCCGAACCGCTTGGTCAGATTTAGCCACAGAAAGCACAAAGGGCGCATAAGAAAGATCATCAGAATCGGCGACCAAAGGAACCGTAAACTTCCCGGATCCTTCGCTCAGTCCATTAACTACTTTCTTTGCGCTTTTTGTGCCTTTTGTGGCAAAATTCTTCGCGGTTGTAGCCTTCGTATCTTTGCCGAATAGCAATACGTCGTATGGCGTAACTACATTAGTGAGATCGGCGAGTTTCTGCGGGTCAAAGCCTTTGAGCGATTCGCGGACGAGATCGCCCGAATACGAACTGCTCAGAGCCTCGGCGAGAATTTTGCCAATGACGACCGTATCGGCCGGAGTCCACGGACGCGGTTTGTATTGCAGTATTTTGAACTCGACAGGCAGTGAAGCCGCATCAAGCGATTCGATATACGCGTTGACGCCTTTGGAGTAATTTTCCAATGCCGATCTCAGTTCGCCGTCCAGATATTGCACGCTTTCTTCCGAAATTCGGGCGAACCCATACCGCCGCCAGCGTTTGTCTTCTTCGAGCGTCGATTTGCCGAATATCTCCGCCGTTTCGCCACGAGCAACACGCCGAAGCAGATCCATCTGCCAAAGACGGTCGCTGGCCGTAACATAACCTTGAGCAAAATAAAGGTCGGCGTCCGACTTCGCCTCGATATACGGTATCGAACGCCCGTCGCGGCGGACGGTAACAGCATCTTTCAACCCAGCAACCGTTACCTCGGTCGCCGCAGGCTGTGCATGTACCGAAACAAAAAGCGCGAGGCAGAAAAAAACGACTGAAAAACCAGATTTTCTCATGCTTAAAAAATACCGCTTTTTTAGCGATTGGTAAATACGGAAGGAAAATCAGCCACGAATTTACACGGATAAACCGGGATTACGCGTTAGAAAATTTAGCCGCAGATCAACGCGGAAAAAACTCATCTTGAAATCCTAATGCGCAATCCGGGTTCAACTCCGTCGATTGCTACTACAACCGCATCCGCCGACACTCGGCCATCTGATGCAAAATACCGGAGAAGCGAAAAACGGCTTGACAGGCCGGAGGAAGGTCTCGTAGGTTCTTTAGGACTGAAGAACTTAGTGAGTCGGTGACCGGGGGGACAGTCTTTGGCAAAGCGATCTATGTGCCGGAAAATGTAGACCGCCTGGAGCCGGCGTTCCGGTTTACTCATGCGACAGATTCTGCTGTCAGAAATGCGGTAGAGAATCTGGATAGATCAACGGATTTTAGTCACGTTTTGGTCAGGAAATAAAATGATGAAACTCTCGAATTGCCGTAAACCATTGAAAACATTGGAGCCGGTGATAGGACTTGAACCTACGACCTGATGATTACAAATCAACTGCTCTACCAACTGAGCTACACCGGCATAAATTGCGCCGCACGGCAAACGAAGATACTAACAAACGCAGCAAAATCGAAGCAAGTCCAAATGCTGCATTCGCTCGACCCCAATCTTAAAATGTGTGTTTAACATACAAAAAAAATGTTGACCGTACGCGTCTTGTTGATTAAACTGTAGATGGCCTTTCTACCGGGCTTTCTGTCGCATCTGCGTAAATACTTCATTCGCCCGGTTGGATCAATCTTCAAAAAGGACCGCGATTCAGCCGGTCAAGGAGCAAATTGTGATATCAAAAAGAGCATTGCTATGCGCGTCGCTTTCAATCGCGGCGATCGCTTTCACATCCATCGTTTCGTTCGCGCAGGATGCGCGACCCGCTTTAAATTCGGGAAAGAATTATTCCCAGCGTGATTTGCCAATCGCGGTACGAAATAACCTATATTGCGCCGGTTACGTTCAGGATGCACCGATAGACACATCGATGCAGATAGTCGGCGGACACGAGGAACAGGAACAATATATCTACTCGCAGAATAATTTTGTTTATATCAGCACCGACGGTCGTGGGCTAAATGTCGGCGATGTGCTCGCGGTTGTTCGCCCGCGCGGGAAAGCACCGACGAAATGGACGAATAAGAGCTTTCTCGGATTCTACGTCCAGGAAGTAGGCGCCGTTGAGATCATTCGAGTGAAGTCCGACCACGCGGTTGCGAGGGTCAAAACCTCGTGCGATAATTTTCTGCTCGGCGACCTTGTTCAACCGATACCTCAACGCACGAGCCCGCTTTTCCAAAACCGTCCGGCATTAGATCGATTTGCTGACCCCAGCGGCAAAGCAACCGGACGACTTTTTATGGCTCGCGATAACACCGAAATGATTACCAGAGATAACATTGTTTACGTGGATCTCGGTGCGGAAGACAATGTCAAGGTCGGCGATTATTTAACCGTGTTTAGGCCGCTCGGCAAGGGAAATTTGATGATGCCGAATGAGCGCGAAACGGTACAAGAGACGAGCTACGGTTACGAAAGTCGAATATATCGCGGCGGCAAATTTTCAAATCAGGCGCTGCGTCGTCCGGGCGAACGACCATCTGGCGGTTCTGTTTCGCAGCACGACGCAAAAAAAGATCGCCCAAAGACGCTTCGAAAAGTTGTCGGTGAATTGGTTATATTGAATGTCAAAGAGCGGACGGCTACTGCGGTTGTCGTTCGAACAGGACAGGAGATTCACACCGGCGATTGGGTCGAAGTACAATAATTTCGATCGTATCGAAATCAGAGGCGCGGGATCAATCTCGCGCCTCTTTTTCGTTTTCAACATTAGATTTTTCAGACTTGCCGCGAGAGCCGAAGAATATTGCAAAGTAGCCATACATCGACCAAATAGCCGTGATGACTGCTGCCCAAAGGGCACCGCGACCGACCAGATAACCGAAAACCTTCCAATCATTCGGCGTCAATGCAAAGCTTACAAGATTTGAAAACGCGACGCGCACCTCTTCGACTTCCCAAAA
Organism: Pyrinomonadaceae bacterium; assembly: GCA_050748285.1. Taxonomy (GTDB): domain Bacteria; phylum Acidobacteriota; class Blastocatellia; order Pyrinomonadales; family Pyrinomonadaceae; genus OLB17. The sequence goes on along the minus strand of JBOGOW010000096.1, from coordinate 5,295 downwards.
ACGAAACGCAGGATACTCGAGACCGAAATTGGAAACCGGCGGCTTGCCGTTTGCGGCGGCAACCAATAAAGCGACAATACAAACGCACTGTGCCCACATCTTGATCTTGCCCAGCTTTTGCGCCTGAATGATTATCCCTTCCGAAGCCGCCACTGAGCGAAGACCGGTGATAATGAATTCCCTGCCGATGATTATCACAACCGCCCACGAGGGTGCGAGCTGCTTTTCGACAAGCACGATCAGGGCCGCCGAGATCAGAAGTTTATCTGCTATCGGATCGAGGAATTTGCCGAGCGTCGAAACTTGATTCCGCCGCCGCGCTAACTGACCGTCAACTATGTCAGTCAACGCCGCCGCAATAAACAATACGATCGCCATTGCGTAACCGCTGATGCCGAACCAGCTTTCCGCCACCGGCGTAAGCAAAACGACCACGATAAGCGGCACAACAACGATCCGTGCAAAGGTAAGATAATTCGGTAAGTTCACTCGCAGGCTCGATTCTATTCCGTGCAAGGCCAAAGTTCAACAACGTCTCTGCAGAAGCCCGCACGAAGTAAGGGCGAAATGTACCGGCTCATAGCAAACATAGCCGCTTTAAAGCGGAACTCAGAGCGCGGGGGCAAGCCCGCCTTCCTTACTGTATGGTTAAGATGCGTTCGTTAATGAAGGCTTGCTAACATAACGCAGTTGGGAAGGCGGGCTTGCCCCCGCTCTTGTTCGCATCTTGAGATACTAAGACATCCTGGGCACGGAAGATCCCATAATTACGTGCGGGCTGCGGATACGCGATCTGCGAGTGCGAATGTTACAATCTCTTCCTGATGGAAAATCCACTGCTCTCAAGTTTGTTTGATGAGGAAGAAAGCCGGCCGGCGACGGTTTCGGAGGTGAGCGCGGATATCAAGGCGGTGCTTGAACGCGGATTTGCGAGCGTTTGGGTCGAGGGTGAGATAACGAATTTTCATTCGGCTGCGTCCGGGCATTGGTATTTTTCGTTGACGGACGGCGATGCGGTTTTGCGGGCGGCATGTTTCAAGGGTCAAAATTTTAAGATTCGGTTCAAGCCATCAAATGGACTGCAGGTGCGGTGCCGAGGACGAATAACGTTATATGAGAAGCGCGGCGAATATCAACTGATGGTCGAATCGCTCGAACCCGTGGGCGAGGGCGCGTTGACTATCGCATTCGAGCAGATAAAAGCGAAGCTGCTGAAAGAAGGGCTTTTTGACGAAGCCTTGAAGCGGACGATTCCGTCGTTTCCGCGCAGTGTCGGCGTGGTCACTTCGCCGACCGGTGCGGCGGTGCACGACATTATGACGGTGCTCGACCGCCGTGCGCGCTCCGTAAACATCGTACTCGTGCCGACGCTTGTTCAGGGAGAAAAAGCAGGCGAACAGATAGCGGCGGCGATAAAACTTGCAAACGAATTTAATTCATCAGCAGATACATCGTCGAAAATCGATGTTCTGATCGTCGGCCGAGGCGGCGGTTCGGCTGAGGATCTTTCGGCGTTTAATGAAGAAGTGGTCGCACGCGCGATTCGAGCTTCGGCGATTCCGGTGATCTCCGCCGTCGGGCACGAGGTCGATTTTACGATTGCCGATTTTGTTGCCGATCTTCGTGCACCGACGCCGTCGGCGGCAGCCGAGATCGTCGCAAAGGCCGAAGCCGATATTGGCGAACATCTGCGGCGTTCAACCGCCGAACTCGTACGTTCGATCGGAATGCAGATCATGGCGAATAAGGCCGACCTTCAGTCGCTGGCGATGGCGCCGGTGTTTGCCGAATTCCCTTCGCGCATACGCGAGCTTCGGCATCGCGTTGATCAGCTTTCATTAAACGCACACCGCGAGGCGATCGCGAAAACTCGCGAATACAAAGATCGGTTAAGCGATGTAACATCTCGGCTTTCGCCCATTGGACTGTCTGCAAAAGTTTCGGCGAATACGCGACGGCTTGCACTGCTCGAACAGCGTTCTAAGACAGCGGCTTCCGAGCTTACTGTTTCGAGACATCGTGCGCTCGATCGCTCGATGGCGAAGCTCGACGCTCTTTCACCGCTTTCTGTTTTGACCCGCGGCTATTCGATCACACAAAAAGCGGACGGCGAAATTATCCGCAACGCGCATCAAACCAAAAAAGGCGAGCGTTTGAACATACGCCTTGCGAATGGGAAACTTGAGACGGAAGTAACTGAGGTATGTCAGGAATAGCGAAAAACGAATAGTGATTGGGGTAAGATTTGAAGAGATTTTTGAAAATCGGTGTGGTTGTCGTTTTGGCCTTGGCGTCGGTGCTTTGCATTGCGGCTTTCATTTATTGGCAGACGCTCAAATCGACGCCGCAATATTCGTTGGCGTTGATAATCGATGCGGCTCGAAACGACGATGATCAAGCAATCGCCGAACTTGTGGATACCGATTCGGTCGTAGAAACAACGGTGCCGCACGTGATCGAGAAAGCGGTTGAATTATATGGTCGCGGATTGCCGGATGATGTTATCGACAAAGCTAAAATTGCAGCCCTGCCGCTGATGCCTACGATCAAACGGCGTGCCCGCGACGAGCTTCCCGATTTGATTCGCCGCGAGACGGAACGATTTGGAAATGTTCCGTTTCCATTATTCGTTCTCGGTGCGGACCGTTATCTCGACATCCAGATCAAGGGCGAATTTGCGATCATTCGTGCAAAGAATTCCGACCGCACGACCGAACTCGCAATGGCCCGAAACGGCGACCGCTGGCGAATTGTCGCGGTTCGCGATGACAAGCTTGCGACCCAGATCGCACAGCGAATCGGGCAGGAGATAATTGCTATCGCGATGAAAGGCGGTACGAACGGCCAATTGCCGAGCATCGACAATCTGATCGAACAGATAAAAGGATCGCAGAAATAGATATGGCAAAGACATTCGAACAATCTCTGGACGACCTTGAAAAGATCGTCAAAAAACTCGAGGACGGAGACCTTCCGCTGGAAGACAGCCTGAAACTTTTTGAAGACGGCGTGAAGCTGGCACGCGATTGCCGCGACCGTCTGACAAACGCCGAACGCCGGATCGAAGTCCTAATGAAAGACGCAAACGGCGAGATAAGTTTAAGCAATGTTGAAGGCGCGCAGTAGAGTTGATTGAATGTCGGATTAGCAAATACGGGACCTAAACGAGCGTGCATAAATGCAGAAGCCCGCACGAAGTAAGGGCGAAACAGTCGAAACTCGAAGAGCGGCGGTCGGCAAAGCGGGGAACAGGCTGAAATTAGTGTGTTTTCGCGGATGGCTTCCAATCGCGGTTTTATAACGCGACAATTCCGTGGATATGTTTTAAGAAAGATAGACCACTAAATTACACCAAACCACATTAAACCCTTACGGTTTGTCCACCGGCGGTTTTACGACGAGTTTCTTTTCAAGAAGATTGCAAACCTCGTATGCTCCGGTAGGGTCGATCGCGGTGTTGGTTGCTTCGATATTTGCTATCTTTCCTTCCTTATCAATTACAAACGTCGCACGACGTCCGTAGCCGTTTGCATCGTTAAACAGTCCGTATTCTTTCGTGACGGTGCGGTTCCAATCGGAGAGCATAGGAACGCTCGTTACCTTGATCGATTCGGCAAAGGCTTTTAATGAATACTGCGAATCCATGCTAATGCCAAAAACCTTTGTGTTGGCGGCTTCGAATTTGGCGATATCAGCCTGATACGCCTGCATTTCCTTCGTTCAGCCGCCGGTGAAAGCAAGCACAAAAAACGCCAACACAACATTTTTCTTGCCGCGAAATTCGCTGAGCTTTACCTTGTTTCCCGCAGTATCGGGCAGCGTAAAATCGGGTGCAATGTCGCCGACCTTTAAAGTCATCGGCGGAGGCACCGGCGTCGTTTGCGCGAATGTCGGCAATACGAAAACCATCGCAATTATCAGAAAATAAAAAAGCCGTTTCATACAGGTCTCCTTCAAAATTTGATCTGCAATCAATTTACACGAACTTGCGAAAAAAGCAATCGAAAATCGTCTTCTTAAAAAGCAAAAACATTATCCACGAATTAACACGAAATTACACAAAATGAGATTTGTTTCGTGTTTTTTTGTGTCATTAAAGTGGATAAAAATTTCCGTAATTCAGCTTTCGAGACATTCGTAAAAAAACGCGACTCATTGTCGTTTAGTCCCGAGAGCCGAAGATCGAAAGTATGTACCAGAATAGCAAAGCGACGCTGGCAAACAATGTCAACGCGGCGGCTACGTGCTGATTGGTGTTGAATCTATGCAGCACGTTGGATGTTTCGTAAAGAATCGCGGTTCCTGCAAACGCGACCATAACAAAAGCGAAGACCGTTCCCAAGGTAAAGCCGAACAGCGCGCTTGCGACGATAAACCCTAGCGCTGCAAAACCGCCGATGGCGACGATCGGGCCGAGAAACGAAAAATCGCTCCGTGTGATGAAAACCGTTGCCGTAATGCCGAGGAACAGCCCGATGGTCGTTATACCCGCTTTCAACAATACCGTACCGTCGCTGGAGTAGTAGGTCGCCATGAAGATCAGCGGCACAAAAATTACCGCCTCGGCCAAAATGAATATGCCGAGCCCGAGATATTGCGTTATTGGCGAAGTTTCAGAAACCGCCCAACGGTTTGCGAGAAACGATACGCCCATAAACAGGCCGAGTACGAGCAGCCAGCCAATGCTCCCGCCACTGAAGATCACATTTGCGATCATGTTTGCGGCGCCGGACATAAACAAAAATCCTTCGACCACGATAAATGCCATGATCGCAGCGGCAAGCAGAAGATATGTTCTGCGGATAAACTGCGCCCTTTGAGCCGGCAGCGATTCTGCCACCGACGAGCCAAATGATGTTGTGTATTCGTTCATTTTATTTTCCTGGTAATTAGATTCAACGAAAATGCAAGGTTTTTGCCGAAATCGACGAAACTAATAACTTATCCATAATAATACTTATATTTCGCTAAATTTGCTAAAAAAAAGACGACTCCTTTCGAAGCCGCCTACTGAACATTAGAACACTTCATGATTTACGCCACTGACGAATTCGCAAGTGGTGCCGATGTTTTTGCGGCGATGACATCGACCTTGTCGATCGAGGGCGGCTCGGCGAGCAATTCGGCAGCGTTCGCCATCAAGGCCGCTGCGACCGCTCCGTTCAAATGCGCGTCCCTCCCCTCTTCACCTTCAAACGTGTCGAAAATACCGAATGTATTTTCGTTGAATTTTATCGCGTACCATGTCGCGGTAAGCGGCTCATCAATTACGAGTGCCAAGCCACTGTTCAAAAA
>JBOGOW010000095.1:0-10306 GCA_050748285.1 Pyrinomonadaceae bacterium | reverse complement strand
TTAGATTATTCACTAAATCAGTTCCGAGTTTCGAGTTTCGAGTTCCGAGTTTTCAATTATTTGAACTTTCGGCCTTTCATATCAGTCTGCTTGAGATAGTTCATTAGGCCGCCGATCATTTTTCCGATCTGCTCATAGCCGTCGTTCGCCCAGGTAAATTCATCATTCGAAATGAAAGATTGATCTAAGGCAACATAAAGCTGAGACCTAGCCTCGCCGCACGAACCTTTTGCAATACTCAAGAAATTCACAAATTCTTTATTTCCTTCACGTTCGAACCCTTCTGAAATGTTGGACATGATCGATACCGACGATCTCCGCAGTTGATCGCGAAGTCCGAAATCACGAGCAAAGTCGCCAACATTTGTAAATTGATATACTCGTTTCGTAACTTCTCGAGCCTTCTTCCACGCGTCCAGTTCTTCAAATTTCAGAATAGTTGCCATCGCTTTTCTCCTTAATCAAGTTATTCAAACGTTGACAAATATACACCGACAAACTCGGAACGCGGAACTCGAAACTCGGCACTATTTCTTCTTCACAGCATTCGGGAGTTTTTGTTCGAACTCAGGTTTTGCCTGCGGTTCGTAAAGCAGGACGCCGACCTCCTGCATTGAATCAAGTCCCGCAGTCGGACGTATGAAAATTCGGTGCGGCGTCGTTGCCGATCCTGAAACGATGTCAACGATCTCGCCGACACGAAGGCCAGCGGGATATATGCCGTCCTGCCCGGTCGTATAAACCACTTGCCCGATTTTCACTTCAACGCTCCCCGAGACGTATCGCATTTCGACAAGATCCCGTTTGCTCGTGCCGGTTATGACGCCGAGAGCATTCGATTCGCTGACCTCGCCGATCACGCCGCCAACACCGGATTTATCCCGCGTGATAAGGTCGATCTGCGAGGTAAGCGGTCCGACCGCGGTTACACGCCCGACCAAACCGCCTTTAGTAACGATAGGCATATTCAGCTTTACGCCGTCCAAACTTCCGCGATCGACGATCGAGGAATCGAACCAAACCGAAGGGTCTCGGCCGATGATCCGCGCGGTCAGCACCTTGTATTTGCTGGCTTCTTCCAGATCGAGCAAGGATCGCAGCCTTTCGTTTTCGGCCGTAAGTTCTTCTTTGCCTTTTAGCTCGACCTCGAGTTCTTCGACCCGAGTTTTTAGTTCGCTGTTCTCGTCTTGTGCATTGCGAAGATTGGATATCGAACCGAAGTAAGATGAAATCGAGGAAGTAACCGTAGTTACCGGTGACTGGACAAAATCGGCCGCTGTCTGCCCCCAAACTCTGATCACGCGCTGACCGCTGTTTATCTGCCGGGCGTCGAAAGCCATCAAAATAAAGTTCGCCAAAAGCAGAATGACCACCAGCCACGGCGTCATCCGCCAAACTTCTTTTTGACTACGCTCTACCATTTTAGCAGTGTTCAGTGGTCAGTGGTCAGTGTTCAGTGTTCAGTGTTCAGTGTTCAGTGTTTGGAAATTTGCAAAGCTTTTTTCCGGCCACTGCTCACTGACCACTGACCACTGTTTAATTCCCCGTCATCAGCGAATTATCCCATTTCACGCGTTTGAGGAGTTCGATGTCGGAAAGCATTTTGCCCGTTCCGAGCACGACCGAGGAGAGCGGATCGTCGGCGATCACGACCGGCAGGCCGGTTTCGATCATCAAACGCTTATCGAGATTTTTTAGAAGTGCTCCGCCGCCGGTGAGGACGATACCGCGTTCCACGATGTCCGCCGAAAGCTCGGGCGGCGTTCGTTCGAGTGCGACGCGAACGGCGTTAATGATCGTCGAAACCGAATCGGAAAGCGCCTCGCGTATCTCTTCATCCGTCATCGTGATCGTTTTCGGAATTCCCTCGATCAGGTTGCGGCCGCGAACGTCCATCGAAAGCGGTTCCTCGAGCGGAAACGCGCTTCCCAAAGCGATCTTGATCGCTTCGGAGGTGCGTTCGCCAATAAGCAGATTGTATTTTCGCTTGATGTACTGGGTGATCGATTCGTCCATCTCGTTGCCCGCCACGCGAACCGCACGCGAATAGACGATGCCCGAAAGCGAGATCACCGCGATGTCCGTCGTGCCGCCGCCGATATCGACGACCATGTTGCCGTGCGGTTCGGTTATCGGCAAACCGGCTCCGATCGCCGCCGCCATCGCTTCTTCTACAAGATAAACTTCGCTTGCTTTAGCTCGATAAGCCGAATCCTCGACCGCACGACGCTCAACCTGCGTTATCTCCGACGGAATGCCGATAACGACACGCGGACGCACCCACGATTTGCCGTTATGCGCCTTGCGGATAAAATGCTGAAGCATCTTCTCCGTCACCTCAAAGTTTGCGATAACGCCGTCTTTCATCGGGCGGATCGCAACGATGTTGCCCGGCGTGCGTCCGAGCATTTCTTTCGCATCGCGGCCAACAGCCTCGACCTGATTCGTTACCTTGTTGATCGCTACTATTGACGGCTCGCTGACAACAATGCCGCGCCCCTTCGCGTAAACAAGCGTATTCGCCGTGCCCAGATCGATCGCTAGATCGCTGGAAAATAAACTAAACAAAGATTTTAACGCCATTTTTGTATCAATCTTGCGGGGAAACTTCACCCGCGTCCCAAATTCGAATTGTTTGAAAGTAACGGAGTCGCCCAAAACACAGCAAAGATAAGATTTTAGAAGTAACCGAATCCCAAAACGCCCAACCTGTTAGCATACACTTTTGCATACGAACTTTTCTACTGAAAATTGCAAATTTCTTGCGAATTTATAAACTTTTTTTCAAATTTCGATTATTCCACGTGTCACCGCTTCGCCGCCCGCACGTGTCCGTAGCCCGAACGAAGTAAGGGCTCTCTCGTCACCCCGACTGCCAAGTGCTGCGTCGCAGCAGGTGGAAGAATTTTTAGCCACAGATCACACAAATAGACACAGATCATTTTTATTTTGCGTCTTTCCGGCTTTGCGCAAGCCCGCACGTAAGTAAGGGCGGTATCAGGTCGCAGCGGGCGGAAGAATTTTTAGCCGCAGATCACTGCCGCAAGCCCGCACGTAAGTAAGGGCGATATGAGACCTCTCAGAACCGAAAGCGATAACGACCGGGTTTTTTGCAAATGCCCGCACGTAAGTAAGGGCGGTATCAGGTCGCAGCGGGCGGAAGAACTTTAAGCCGCAGATAAGCGCAGATAAACACAGATCATTTTTGGTTCGCAGCTCTGCGTCCTAACATTATCGATTGAGTTACAAAATGTCGGCGTCGTCTTCCTTTTTGTTCTCTGCTTCGCGCATTAGGCGGGAGACGAAGAAGATATAGTGGATGCCGGAGAAGACCGCGAAGGCGGCGACAGTTGTATAGACGGTTGGGAGATAAAAACCATTGAGCAATGGGAAAACAGCGGCGATGAGGATAAGCATCACTCCGCCGACCTGAACGAAGGTACTTGCTTTGCCGGGCCACGAGGGTTTGAAGCTGTGAAAACCGGTCATGATCATTATCGACGCCGCGACGGCGATGATAAGCACATCCCGGCCGATAACCGCTGCGGTTACCCAAAACGGAACCGGAAGATGACGGCCGCCCTCGATCAAACCGGGAATGGTGAGCATAACAAACGCCGTCGTCATCAGAAGTTTATCCGCAATCGGATCGATGAGCGTGCCGAGCTCGGATTCCTGTTTGAAACGTCGAGCGACAAAACCGTCGATGCCGTCGGAGACACCCGCGATCGTAAAAACGACTAGCGCATCGAACGCTCGATGGTATGCGAGCAGCGTTGCGAATATAGGGATCAGCCCCATTCGCACGAACGTAAGTATGTTAGGGATGGTGATGATGCGTGTGGAAACCTGCGGTTTGCTCATTCCGAAATTCTAAGCTCCAACAGCGAGATCTCGGGCGGGCATTGATACCTAACCGGCAGCACAACCGTGCCGATGCCGCGCGTGATGTAGATCTGCGAATCGTAGCGACGGTAGAGGCCGGCTTTTCTGCGTCGCGGTATTATGTTTTTTTCCGTATCACGCACACGAATCTGCCCGCCGTGCGTGTGGCCGCTGAGTGTGAGGTCGATGCCATACCGCGCGGCACGACGGAAAATGACCGGATTGTGCGCGAGCAGAATTTTCATCTCGTCCGGAAAAGAGCCGCTCATCGCCGCGGGCAGATCGGTTTTGCCGACCATGTGATCGTCAACACCGGCGATCCAAAACGATGCTCCGCGTGCTTCAAATCGGTTGCCTTCATTGACCAGCATATTAATTCCTTCGCCGCGAAACAGGTCGGTTACAAGATCGGCGTCGGTCCAATGATCGTGATTGCCGAGACATGCAAACGTGCCGAATTCAGCTTTTAAACTACTGAGAACCTCGGCCACGGGCGCGATGTATTTGCGTTCGTGCGATACGTAATCGCCGGTAAGAACGAACATATCCGGCTTTAGCCGATTGGCGACGCGGACAACGCGCTCGATATATTCGAGGCTGGTGAACGGGCTGTGATGTGTGTCGGAAAGATGAACGATGGTAAATCCGTCAAGCGGTTTCGGCAGGCGTTTCAGGTCGATAGTTACCTGTTCGATCGAAAGGCTCGTCGCTTCATTGATCGCGCTTTTGGCGACCTTTGATAGATTTCCAGCCAATTCGCGCAAAGGCTTTTCTGCCGTAGCGACCGTATTCAGCCGCTCTGCAAATCTTTCACGTCTTGTAGCCGCAGTCTTCACAAATTAGATTCATTATATCGGACATGGGTAGGTGAAACAACATTCTTAAATGCCGAACACCCGTACGAAACGAAGTTTGCCAGCCTGAATTACGTGCGAATCGCCCGGAACGAGCGACAGTTCCGCGGATGCGGCGGTTGCTTTTTCGCCGTCGATGCGGACGCCGCCTTGTTCGATCAAACGGCGAGCTTCGCCCTTTGAAGTGGTCAGGCCGGTTTCGACCAGAAGGTCGGCGAGACGATGCGTACCGGCTGCGATCTTTTTTTCTTCGATTTCGTCGGGAATTTCTTTTTTAACGAAACGACGGTTGAAATCTTCTTCGGCGGCATCAGCATCGGATTGCGAATGGAAATCGCCGATGATGAGTTTTGCGAGATCGACCTTTAGATCGCGCGGGTTCTTTCCATTTTCGATTTCAGATCTCAAATTTAAAATTTCAGATTGGTTGAGGTCGGTGAGGAGTTCGTAGTAGCGCCACATCAGTTCGTCGCTGATCGACATCACTTTGCCAAACATCTCGTTCGCCGGCTCATCGATTCCGATGTAGTTGTCCAGCGATTTCGACATTTTGTTTACGCCGTCGAGACCTTCGAGCAGCGGCGTTGTTATGATGACCTGCGGTTCCTGATCGTATTCACGCTGCAAATTTCGACCCATCAAAAGGTTGAATTTCTGATCCGTGCCGCCGAGTTCTACATCAGCATTGAGAGCGACCGAATCGTAACCCTGGACAAGCGGATAGAGAAGTTCGTGGAGCGAGATTGGCTTTTCGTCCGTCATCCGATTTGTAAAATCATCGCGTTCGAGTATCTGCTTGACCGTCGTTTTTGCGCAGAGTTTTACAAAATCGGCGGCGTTGAATTTATCCATCCATTCGCCGTTAAAACGCAGTTCGGTTTTATCCGCGTCGAGCAGTTTGAACATCTGCCGTTTGTAGGTTTCGGCATTCGCATTCACCTCTTCGCGGAGAAGCGGCGGTCGCGTAACATTTTTCCCCGAAGGGTCGCCGATCATCCCCGTAAAATCGCCGATCAAAAAGATCACCGTATGACCGAGGTCTTGAAACGCTTTTAGTTTTCGAATAACAACGGTGTGCCCGATATGAATATCCGGCGCCGTCGGATCAAGCCCGAGCTTTATCCGCAGCGGCTTCCCGGTTTTTCCACTGCGTTCCAGCTTTTTGCGCAGGTCTTCTTCACGAATCAGATCGACCGTGCCTTTCTTCAATAAATCGAGTTGTTCGTCGATGGTCATTCGCATTCAATTCGAGCAAGCATGAATGGTAATTTTGCCTTATGGCGAAACATTTAACAAACTAATTCAGTATGGCAAACGATTTGAAAAATATGCATCTTGCTTTTGTCGGCTGCGGCATAATGGGCGAATCTATGGTTGCGGGGCTGCTGCGAAAGGGCGTTGTTGAACCCTCGCAGATCGCTGCGAGCCATCCGCGTGAAAGCCGCCGGGCAGAGCTTACCGAAAAATACGGCGTCGCGGTTTTTGAGAGTAATGCAGATGCGGCAAAACACGCGGCCGGATCTGATAATTCGGCCGTTCTGATATGCGTAAAGCCGCAGCGGCTTGCAAGCGTTTTGAACGATCTAAACGGCGTTCTTCATCTCGATCAACTCGTGCTTTCGATCGTTGCGGGTGCCAGTATCGAACATCTCGCCAATGAACTCGGCACGGCTAAGGTCGTCCGCGCGATGCCGAATACTCCATCGCAGATAGGCGCGGGAATAACGGCGTGGACCTGTACGGAAGCTGTGGTCGAAATTGAACGCGGTCACGTCCGCGAAATACTAAACGCACTCGGCAAAGAGCTTTTCTTCGAGACCGAAAATATGATCGATATGGCAACCTCGCTTTCCGCGACTGGCCCGACGTATATTTTTATGGTTATGGAAGCGTTGACCGACGCCGGCGTGCATCTTGGTTTTTCGCGCGATATGGCGAAAGAACTCGTTCAGGAAACGATGCTCGGCTCGGTCAAATTTGCAATAGAATCGCACAAACATCCCGCCGAACTCCGCAACATGGTCACCTCGCCCGGCGGCACCTCAGCCGAAGCCATTTACCAAATGGAAAAAGGCACTCTCCGAACCGTGCTCTCAAAAGCGGTTTACGCAGCGTACAAACGCGCGGTTGAGTTGGGCAAGAAAGGCTAAAAGCCAGATCCCAAGCTCTTTTCTTATTTTTTTGAATCTGCTATCTTTTCGAATATGGGAGTTCCGAAACTCAAGCCTAAAATTTCAGTCGAGGATTATCTTGAAGGTGAAAAGGTTGGCGAAATCCGTCATGAATATATTGGCGGCGAAGTTTTCGCGATGTCCGGCGTGAGCAAGAACCATAACCGCATCAATAGGCGATTGCTCGAATCGATCCAATCGAAACTTAAGAGTTCGGATTGCGAAACTTTTTTTGTTGATGTAAAAGTTCGAGTTGAAAAACTAAATCGATTTTACTATCCCGACCTCGTTTTAGTTTGCGAAGAAGATACAGAAAGCGAATACTTTATTTCAAAGCCAACGGTAATAGTAGAGATCTCTTCGCCGAGTACCGCAGCAACCGATCGCCGCGAGAAACTATTCGCGTATCAAGAGATCGCATCGCTGCAGGAATATCTTATGATCGATCAAGAGTCCGAGTACGCCGAACTCTATCGTCGCCGAGACGACGGGCTTTGGTCGTGGATCGAGTTCGAAGCGGATGAGGAACTCGAACTCGAATCGGTAAATTTCAAGATGCCGATGTCCGAACTGTATCGCTAATCTCACCTCAAATACTTTTCAAACCATTCAAGATTACTCTGCATTGCCGCGGCCTACATTTTTGGTTGAGCGGTTGACACAAAAAGATCGTAATATATCAGAAGAGCATTAATAGTCTGACGGCTTCGTGCACGGATAATGCGTTTATTTGGTCTGAATGTTTACGCAGCAAAATCTCAATTGCATCGGTCGGACAATTTCCCTTCCTGATCCACACTATTTTTGGTGAGTAGTTTTTAAGGCCGAGAAGTTCGCTGTAATCCGCGTCTTTGGTTACGATCGCGAAATCATTTTTGGCCGCAAACTCACAAATCTCAATGTCCTCAGCCAAATCCAACCCCAACACAAAGACATGTGTCGAATCCGGGAATACGTCCGCAAGTCGACGGACGAGCTCCGGCGAAAGATTCTGGTCAAAGAGAGGTTTCATCCGGCCACGATCAATTGCTGTTTTTCACGATCAGCCGCATAAGCAAGACTTGCCAATATATCCCTCTCGGTCAAATATGGAAAATCGCTCAATATCTCTTCATGCGACATTCCTGATGCCAAATAGTCCAGCACATCATAAACCGTGATTCGCATTCCGCGAATACAAGGTTTACCGCCGCGTTTGCCGGGCTCAATAGTGATAATGTCCCGATAATTCATATCGACATAATATCAGTTTTCACGAAAAACCATTGATTTCTATTTGAGATATTTCTCAAACCATTCAAGATTACTCTGCATGGCCGCGAGCTGCATTTTCGGCTCATTCGGGCCGTGCGGCTGACGCGGGAGGACGATCATCCGCGTCGGGACGCCCTGGCGTTTCAGAGCGCTGTATAGCTGATAACCCTGCTCTATCGGGACGCGAACATCCGCTTCGCCGTGTTGAATCATCGTCGGCGTAGTAACGCCTTTGATGTTGAACATTGCCGAGTGTTTTGCATACGTCGCAGGGTCGTCCCAAAACTCACCGCCGAAATAATCCGGAACAAACGACGGTATGTCTGCCGTTCCGTTGAAGCTCATCAGGTTCGTAACCGGCGCGCCTGCCGAAGCCGCTTTGAAGCGTTTGGTTTTGGTGATGACCATCGAGGTCATATAGCCGCCATAGCTCCAGCCCATCACGCCAAGCCGGTTCGGGTCGGCAACTCCCATCGCGATCACGTGATCGACGCCGGTCATCAGGTCTTCAAAATCCATTCCGCCCCAATCCTTAAAATTTGCACGGCGAAATTCGGTTCCGTAGCCGCTCGAACCGCGCGGATTCGGGCGCAGAATCGCGTAGCCTTTCGATGCAAATGTCGCAATCGGATACGAACCGCGGCCGCCGATATAGCTGCGTTGAAAAACTCCCGCCGGGCCGCCGTGGATATTCAGAATAAGCGGCACCTTTGTCCCAGCGGCGTAATTTACAGGAAAGGTCAGCAGCCCTTCGATCTCGCGGCCGTCCTTGCTTTTCCATTTTACGATCTCGGTTTTTCCGACGGGCATCTTCGCATTATCGGCATTCGCATTCGAAATCTTTATCGGCTGAGCATCGCCGGCGCTTGCGACGTATGCCTCGGGCGGACGATCTGCATTCTGCATAACAAATGCGAAAGTATGGCAATCCTTGTTTGTCGAGATTCCGGTCGCAACGGCGTCTGTGTTCTGAGCCTCGCCGATGGTTCCGGCGGCGACATCGACGGTGTAAAGCGATGTTCCGGTGCCTTTCGCTTCGCTGAAATAAATGCCTGAGCCGTCCGAATTCCATGCGACGATATCCGGTTGGCCGTCGTGTGAGCGCGGCATCACTTTAGGAGCGCCGCCGCCGGTCGGATAGATTTGTATGCGATTGCTCTGCGCCCAGCGGGTCGGCAATTCGCTGACGGTCATTGCGATCCATTTGCCGTCGGGTGAGAAAACGGGATTGCTTTCGGCGGCTTCGGTTGCGGCGAATGGCGTTACATTTGCGGTCGCAACATCAACAACGGAAACATCCGCGGTCGGCCAAAAATCGACGACCGGCGATTTTACGTGGCTGAAAACGATCCGCTTGCCATCCGGCGACCAATCGAACGAGGTTACATGGCGATCCATTGCCGTCAGCTTTTTCGGCTCGCGTTTGCCGTCTCCATTCTTTTCGAGCGGGATAAGATAAAGCCGTGCAAGTTTTGTATTTTCATCCATCCAGCGAAAATCGTCGCGGCCTTTGTCGTTCTTTTCATCGTCCTCGGATTTTGCGTCGGTCATCGAGTAGGCGATCCATTTGCCGTCCGGCGACCATTCGAAATCGCCGACGCTTGATTTGACCTCAGTCAAAGGCTCTGCCTCGCCGCCGCTCAAACGCAGAAGGTAAAGATTATTTTTATTGTCTTTTCGGTTCGACGTAAAAGCAATCGAACCGCCGTCCGGCGACCACTTCGGGTTCGCCGAAGATTTATCGCCGAATGTAACCTGATAATTCGCTTTTCCGTCCGTTAATGCCATCCATATTTGGGTGACGAACTCGCTCTTATCGGCGGTCATCACTGCATCGTTGACGGTGTAAACCACGCGCTTTCCGTCCGGCGAAAGACGCGGGCTGCCGACCGCTCGCGTCTTTACCTGCATTTCAGGCGTCCAGGTTGTTTGCGCGGCGGCAAAAATGTTTGCAGCAGCGATAAATACAAGTGTGTAAAAAGTTTTGCGAAGCAGCATGATAATGATCTCCTGTTTTAGAATAGCCGACTGGAACGGTAAGCATCCCAGCTTGCCGGAACGCGAGACTGGAACGCAAGCATCCTTGCTTGCCGGATTGCTCGACTGGAACGCAAGCATCCCTGCTTGCCGGAACGTGAGACT
>JBOGOW010000094.1:0-10314 GCA_050748285.1 Pyrinomonadaceae bacterium | reverse complement strand
ATCTTGTATCCAAAGCCGAGCCGCAAAAACGCACACGCAATCGGCGAGGGTAGAATGCCCGCAATTGCAAGAAACATGAGGCGGAGCTTTTGCATCACTGATCAAGCCGGTGCTATTTTACCAAACTATGCGCCGCGAGTTCGGCGGTTGCGGCTGAGACGCGGTCTTCGGCTTGTTGTTTCGAAACCCAAGCCAATAATTCTTCCATACCGGATTCGAGCGTTACATTTGGTTCATAACCCAACAGCCGCTGAGCTTTTGAAATATCGGCGACGCAATGGCGAATGTCGCCCTCGCGATATTTTCCGACGATGTCCGGTTCGATATCTTTACCGAGCCCTTTTGCAAGAAGCCGAGCGATTTCAGTTACCGATGTTGGCCTGCCCGTTCCGACATTCATTGCCTCATAATCACCGCTATCGCTTTCAAGCGCAAGCAAATTAGCCTGCACAATATCGCTGACGTGGACAAAATCGCGCGATTGTTCTCCATCTTCGAAAACCGTCGGTGGCTGATCGTTCAACAGCCGTGAAGAAAATATCGCGCAGACGCCGGTATAAGGATTTGAAAGCGCCTGCCGGGTTCCGTAAACATTAAAATAGCGAAACGCGACCGTTGGTATCTTGTACGCACGCCCGACCGCAAGCGAATACTGCTCTTGATCCTGTTTGCTCACAGCATAAACAGATGTCGGAAATAGCGGTTTTTCTTCGGCTGTCCCGATCAACTTCAATGCCACGCCGCATTCTGCGCATTTGAATTCCCAATCGTGCGCAGCAAGCTGTTCATTCGACCGCAGGAATGGATTGAATGTCTTCTCACATCCATCGCACCGGTAAGCACCTTCACCGTAGATCGACATAGATGACGCAACGATCATCTTTTTGAACTGCTTCGGCCGCTTGATCATTTCCTCAAGCAAAACCGCCGTGCCAAGATCGTTCGCCTTTACATACCGCACGATCTCATACATCGATTGCCCGACGCCGACCTCCGCCGCTTGGTTATAAACAACGTCGATCCCATCGAGCGCCCCTGCGACCGCCTCGGCGTCGCACATATCGGCTTGTATAAACTCGGCATCCGCGTTCAGATGCTCCGGCACTTTCCCGCCGTGAACCTGTTCGACAAGCGAATCCAAAATGCGAACACGGTGCCCGCGCTCAACCAACGCATCCACAAGATGCGACCCAATAAACCCGGCACCGCCGGTAACTAATATATTCAAACTATTCATATACCTTCGACGCTTTGTCTTTCAGCACGCTTTCGAAAAGATCGAAAACCCTCGGTGCCTGCGAGATCGCGGAGTATTTTTCTTCGACCGTCTTTCTACCAGCCATCCCAAGACGATTTCGCAGCTCAGTATCAAGTATAAGCGCGGAAAGTTTTTCTATCCATTCGTTTTTTGAATCAGCGATCAAGCCATTCTCGCCATCTTGAATTATTACCGTATTTACGCCGACCGGCGAGCAAACGGTCGGTTTCCCCAACGCCATGTACTGCAGCGCTTTCAACCCGCATTTGCCTTTGCTCCATTGGTCGTCGGGCAGCGGCATAATGCCGACGTCCATTTCGCGTAAGTCCTCAACCTCAGTTTCGGACCGCCATTGGACTGCTTTTGTTTCGACGCCTTCGAGTTCGTATTCGGGCGTGCCGATGACCAAAAGGCGAAATCGATGCAGCTTTGCAAGTTCCTGAAGCGCTTCACGGATAGTATCCAAATGCTGCACCGTGCTGTAGCTTCCGCTCCAACCGATAACCGGAACTTCGGAATCGCGTGGTTCATCGACCGTGTATTTTTCGGTATCGATCGTCGTCGGAATTACGGTTACGTTCTCATTAAACTTTCGAGAATATTCGGCCAAATATGGATTGCCCGCCATCACATGTGCGGAGAAACGAATAACCGTTTCGGTTTTACGCGGAAATTTCAAATAGCTCAAGTAGCCATTCGAAGGGCTTTTGTACGCAACAAAAACGGCGTCGTCGAAATCGAAGATCATCGGCACGCCCGAAGCCGCAATACGCCGCTCAAACCAAGCCGGCCCCATGATCGCCGCTTCACGAAACACGTAAACAAGATCAAAATCACGAACATCGCGCAGCTCACTTCGTCGTCTATTCATCCCTTTCAGCACAGCACCGATCTTTGCCGCAGCATTGCCGCTTTTGTATAGAACCTCGCGCAGCTCAGCCGTTTCAAACGGCGCATAAGTGACCTCAACACCGCGTTCTTTCAAAAGCGGCTCCCATTGCTCGATCCGAAATCGCTGACCTGGTGATGTGTCGTAAAGGGATGGGACGATTGCGAGGATTTTCATACGTACGGCGCAAATTAAACCATAACATGTTATAAGCCGTCGGTGAATATTTTCAACAATTTAACTCTCACGCCGCCATACGCCGAGGATCGATTTGCCGAGTTTGTAGCCAAAAAACCGATCAATAAATGCGCTTATGGGAACTATTCCGCGATCCCAAAATCTCATCTGTTTCCAGGTCGGTGTCGTGCTTCGCAGAACCATTTTGTTGCCGAGCGAAATAAGACAGCCGACGCTGTCGAGATAAACCATCTTTACGCATTTCAGATCGTAATTAGAAACTGCTGCTTCCAAACTTTTTTTATTATAACGCCGAAAATGCGCGACCGCCGCATCGAACGGCGAATACAAAAACTGATGCGCCGGCGATAGCACGATCAAATGTCCGCCGGGACGAAGATGCTTGAATGCAAATCCTATTTCCTCGGCATCGTCTTCGATGTGTTCGAGAACATCGATATAAATTATCGTATCGAATGTCTCGCCATCCGGCACATCAGCCGTTTGAAGCGGCATCACCTCGCAACAATCGGGAAGCCGTCCATCACCGATCTTTTCTCTTATCGTGCGAGCCTGCGAAGTATCCGGCTCTATGCAAAGCCAGCGTTTCTTGCCCGGTTCGCAGAGAACGACACACGTCCCGCCTATGCCCGCACCGACCTCAAGCACTTCGTCGCCGATAAATTCACGCATCTGCCGCCGATAATAATTTTTCCAGTTTTTCGCATA
The DNA here is from genome assembly GCA_050748285.1 of Pyrinomonadaceae bacterium. Classification (GTDB taxonomy): domain Bacteria; phylum Acidobacteriota; class Blastocatellia; order Pyrinomonadales; family Pyrinomonadaceae; genus OLB17. The sequence continues at coordinate 7,261 of JBOGOW010000094.1, read as the reverse complement.
ATGAAAAACCTCGAGCTCGGTACCGACGTATCGGTACTCGTCCTCGATTTCCGGCGCTAACGCGCGTTCGACAGCTTGATCGTGCATTTATTAATCAATGACCAGGGCATCTAACCAAAATTACGCATTAGAAAAAGCCCGATTAAAGTTGTGTTTTTTTTCGTGTTAATTCGTGTTATTTAGTGGTTACGGTTTTCGGAAAAAATAACTGAACCACGAAAATACACAAAAAAACACTAAACAAAATACACATTATGAAGTCTTCGGCAAACTCAGAATCCAGACTGTTCAAATGCGTAATCCGGGTTTAATAATAAACTTTTTGACACCACACACACAAACCATTTCAAAAAGGGGCATTTTGTCAGACCGCACGAAAGTCTATTTTTCCGCGATCAATAATACGTTCTTTCCGATCGGTACTGGAATTAACCTTTCGCCAAGTCGAATAATCGGCACCGCAAGCCGGTCGTAGATTGATACTGCTCCGGGTTGGAGCGAATCGGATCGAAGCAATTTGTATTTTATCCACCATGGGATAATTCCCGCGAAATCGAAATACTTGCTTCGTATGATCTTAAAACCGGCTCTAGTGCATTTCTCTTCGATTCCGCGTTTTGAATAGCGTCGATAATGCCCGATCAGTTCGTCGAACTTGCCATATAACGACATCAAAGCGGGCACAAAAATAAACAAGCGTCCGCCGGATGAAAGCGATTCGTAGGCCAGCATTATCTCTTCCGAGTCTTTTTCAATATGCTCGAGCACGTTTACGTAAATGATCGAATCGGGAGCGATGGACTCGCGAATCTGCATATGAACACTGCTGAATATCGAATTGTAGTACTCGACCTTCGTGGAGGCGTCAATCGCGGAAAGGCCGTTTTCGAGTGGGTCGAACATTTTTGAAGGCTCAACAACTGCTAGAACATCCGGCGTTTCCGCCAAAAGCATTTCTGAAAATGACCCCGAACCTGCGCCGACTTCGACGATGCGTTTTCCCAAAAACGGTCGAAACTCATCGAGTATCCATCTATGGTAATTGACCGCGAATGACATCGCCTCCAGATCTTTTCCGGCATATTCGACGTCATTAGTCATTTCCATCGGTTAACTCTATACGCTCGCCGCTCAACGACTTTCGCTCCGTCCCGGAAATAAAAGATCGCCTGACCGGTGTAAACAGATTGTAACGGGCGATATACCAGACCGCAGCTACGCCATCCATTACCCCGATCTTTTTTCCCTCTTCGTATGTTCGGCCATAATAGCTGATCGGCACTTCGTAAACGGCGCATTTCAGCTTGGCGATTTTGGCCGTAACCTCGACCTCGAAACCGAATCCGCTTGAGGTAATGATCAGGTCGCGAATGATGTCGCCGCGAAACGCCTTGTAGCAAGTTTCAATATCGGACATATTCAGGTTTGTCAGTACGTTCGAAAAAAATGTCAGCGCTTTATTGGCAAGATAATGCGAAAAATAAAGCACGCGCGCTGCCTTTTTCACCATAAATCGTGAGCCGTAAACCACGTCGGCTCGGCCTTCGATGATCGGTGCGATCACATCGGCGATCTCGGCGGGATCGTATTCCAGATCGGCATCCTGCACGATCACTATATCGCCCTCGGTCATTGCAAATCCGGTTCGCAACGCAGCAGTCTTTCCCTGATTGCTGTCCAGGCGTTTGTAGATCACATGCTCGGCAGCCGCCGCCAGATCTTCCGCTATCGCGCTCGTGCCGTCGGTCGAACAATCATCGACGATCACAAGTTCGAGCAGGTTAGGGAGCGCAAGAACGCGCCCGCAGATCGTCGCAAGCGTCGCTGCTTCATTAAAAACCGGCATCACGACCGATAAACACCGCTTTTCTTCCATTACCTGATCTATATTCTATCCCACAAATAGATGTATCCGTTTAATTCGCCGTGACCAATGATCTTAGCCACTTGCGATCAGCGATATTGTATAAGGTTTTTCCGCGAGGTAGAAATTGGTCCGTTTCCAAGCGGCCTAATCGTCTCGATGCAGAATTTTTTTGTATAACCGCCGATATCGAACACCGCCGACAGTTTCAAGGTCAAATTCGCGCCGTGCAGTCTCGCGGCAACGCTCGGAAATATCACCGAGTGCTTGAATCTCGTTAATCGCTTTTATATACGCATCCCGACTGAATTCCGTTATCAATGTGCCGATTCCATTTTGCAAAATAAGTTCGTCAACATCGCCGATTTCTGCGTTCGCAATTATAGGCAATCCGCATGCAAGATATTCGGCGTTCTTTGTCGGTGATGAAGCGAGTTTTGAATAGCAAGGTTTTATCAGTGAAACCGCAATATCGGCCGCACACAGATAACCTGGAATTTCGCTTGAATCTACTTTTGCAATAAAAAAATCATCTTTCGAATAGCCATTCGCGATCAATTTCAGTTCGATCTGCTTTATATCACTTTGTGTCAAAATCATGGCGAATCCATCCGGCGCAAATGTTTTAAAAGCCGCGAACAGATCGGCCATTTCGTCGGTCAAATACCAGCCGCCGAAAGCCCCGACATATACCAAAACAGGACGATCCCCGATCCCAAGTTTGGCGCGCATTCCAGCACGAGTTTCACTATCGGCATTCTCAAAACGCGCAAAATCGACGCAGCACGGAATTACTTCGACCGGCCCATTCGATTGCGGATTGCGGATCGAGGATCGCGGATCGTCCTCGCCAGCCATGTCAGAAGGATTCCACATTCCGCATTCCGCATTCCGCGTTCCAAAAAGTATTTCCCTCGCCCGCTCGGTTAAAACGACAAATCCATCCGCCTCTTTCATCAGCCAACGCTCGACGCGTTTTGCGAGGCGGAAGATAGTGCTACCTTCTTTCCAGATGCCGGCATCAACGTATTCTTCCGGAAAAAATCCGCGTATATCGAAGAGTATTTTGGGCTTGCGGCGCGAGAATTTTCGAGCGACCGCCGCCATCAGCGTCGCGACATGAACACGGCCATGCAGAATATCGAATTCACCGATCCGCCGCCAAACAAACCACGCACCGCAAATAACGTCCCACGCCGTCGCCAATGCCGACGGCCGCTTATGATAAGGCAGCCAATTCCACTCAATCCCCTCATTCGCCAGTTTCTCTCGAATTACCGCAAACTCTTTTTCCCTGTCTCTCCTTCTCCCTTCCTCCCTTTCTCCTTTTCTCCCTTTCTCCACCACTTCCTCAGCCGGCTCAAACGTCAAAAGTGAAACCTCGACTGGATCGCAGGCATCTCTGCCTGCGTCCCAAGACTCGGAATCCGACATAACCAACTCGCGCAAATAAGGCAAAACCTGCGTCTGCACCAACGGCTCCCGCACACCGAAATAGCAAATGTATAGCGTTTTAGCCATTTACCCCGCCACTGATTCGCTGATATAGGTCTTCCCATTGACGTGCCGTGACCGCTGCGTTGAATTTCGAGGAGGCGGTAACGTAAGCCGCATCTCCGAGTGATTTTCGCAAGTTACTGTTGGTATAAAGCTCGATCATTGCTTTGCTCATTTCATTGACCGATGCCGGATCGACCATCAAACCGGTTTTACGGTCTTCAATCACCTCTTTAAATACCTCAATATTAGAAGCTATGCATGGCAGCGATTTGAACATCGCTTCCGCCAGAGCGACAGGCAGGCCTTCAAAAAGCGATGGGAAAACAAATACATCGGCAAAGGCAAGCAAGGCGCCAACGTCGTTCCTGCGACCAAGAAAACTAACCATATCGTCAATGTGCAAGTCCTTTGCCAAAGATTTAAGCTCACGTTCCAAGTGCCCAACGCCCGCTATAAGTAAATACGAATTTTCAATCGTATCCTGTGCACTTGCGAATGCATAAAGAATAAATTTCTGGCTCTTTTGCGGGTCGAGCCGACCAACATTCAAAAAAACAAAAGCATCTTCCGGCAGGTCGAATTCTTTGCGCAATTTTTCATTAAAGCCTTCATACGATGCTAGTGTGTCAATATCGACCGCATTATAGATCGTCTCGATATTGCTGTCTTTTATTCCAAAATTTCGTTGGTAAGAGCGTTTGACAAAATCCGAGCAGGCAATGAAATATGTTCCCGAAAGTTTCGCGGTTATCCGGTCTATCACTTTTAGAATGCCAACCTTTTTCGGATTCCATCCCGCTTCTTTGATGCCATCCGGTTCGTAATCGGCCAGCTGCAGCGAGGTGACGATCGGTATTCCAGAAAGCGTCAGAGCTGTCAGGCGGGCAGATACATTCGCGTCGTACAGCCATGAATGGACAACATCCGGCTTTACGTCAGCAACCACTTTTCGAAACGCCCACGCTGCGCTTATAAAAGGATGCTTTGTTTCGATTTGTAGCTCGATTACCCGAAATCCTGCGTCGCGTATCTGACCGGCAAAAAAATCCGCATCGTTTATCACGCAAACAACATGCTCGACAATATCTTTCGAAGTGCTTCGCACGAGATTGACCAACTGCCTTTCTGCCCCGCCGCTTGAAAGCGTCGGTATAAGATGAAGAACTTTTACCGTCTGCATACTCAATCGCAATAAATTGATATCTATTCGTCAAAATTCTAATTTTGTTAATCCCCAGATATCATTTTCACGTCGACCTTTGGCATACATACATCATCATATTCGCCACAGACCAACGTAGCACCCGGACGCCCAGACCGAGCAGTGGTATATTTGCATCTTCGCTCACTATCAGCCTTTTCATTAGACTACTTTCTCTGTCTTTTAAAAGCCCGGAAATATCAAGCTCCACGGGACTAGTTGTTTCGGTCTTCGTGCCAACTCCCTCAAATTCCCTTTCTGATATTCGGTTCAGAAGCGGAAGATCATAAAGTCCCCAAAGCAAGGCGTAGCCTTGAGTTTTGACTACCTTCAAGCCGGCAGAATCCAACATTCTGGAAAACTCACTTTTGGTGTAAGCATATTGAAAGAAATTCTTATCGCTGCGCGGTGGTTCTTCGTCAGCGACCGGACAGTCAACGACCCGCCAACTATCTTTCCGAAATGGGGTTAGGATTTTCCGCAACGGGTTGTAAAAAGGCACACTGATCAGCAATGTTCCGTCTGGTTTCAAAACACGTCGTGCTTCCAAAAGCGATTCCGTCGCTCCGCCTTCGAAATGCTCGACGACACCGCCCGAGTAATAAAGGTCAAAAGTTTTATCGGCAAAGGGCATCTGCGAAACGTCACCGCCAGCTAAGGGCAGATGTGGCTGTCTGACCCGAAGCGTCTTTAAAGCATTCTGGGCAAAATCCAATCCCACCACCCTATATCCGCGGCCCGCATAATACGAAATATAATTTCCCATACCACAGCCACCTTCGAGCATCAGGGAATTCGGCCGCAAAAACTCTTCGAACAATGGTCGCAGTGGATCGACCGCCGAAAATTTAACTGATTTTTCGAAATGGCTCGCTTCCCAATTCTCTTCCCAATAATTTGGCGAAGAACCTGAATACTTTTGAGTCTGATACATTTTCAACATTCATTTTTTTCCTTAGCGAATTTTTTGCTCCCGTCGAGAATGCCGGCCGCTAAAAAACTCCCGACCGTCAACCGGTAAAGAACAAAAAGTAACGCGGAAGGGACAAACGCTTTGCTGCTCGATGCGCACCAAAGTAGAATGGTTCGAGCAAGCCTATTCGCAAAAAGTCTTCTGACAATCTTTTTTAACTTCAATGTCGCTGGATCGTCTGCAACGAGTCTGCGGTTTGTCTCCCAGATAGCCCTCAACTGTTCAAGCGAAAGCACATCGGGGCGCTTTATCGCAAGTTCTGCGATGCCGAGCCCGTATTTATAATTTTGTTTGCAGCTGTCAACAATCGTTGCCGGCTGAAGGTGCCATCCTTTAATTTGCGGTGCAAGATAAATAGGAATGTTAGCATTCTTTAGGTACAGGGAAAGTTCATATTCTTCACCAATTGGCATCCTTAATCCTGGTGCATACACACTGCGATTCTTAAATAGGTGTTTTTCGACAGAGATATTTCCGCTTGCAACTATTTCAACTCCGACGAACCTTTCACCATCTTGAACTCCGATGGAATCAAAACCTTCGTTATGTAAACTGTTCAAGTATTCATACTCACTATCGATTTCAGAAGGTATCGCATACGGACTTTGACCACAAATAACCGAACCCGGCATTTCCCTATGCGCTTCAACATGCTTCAAGATCAAGTCTGGAAAGACCAAAATATCATCATCAATAAATAGGACAATTTCATTGGCAGCTAATCTAAATCCATTATTTCTTGCTTCCGCAGGCCCCGCATTTTCTTGGTAAATATACGCAATTCTAAACGGATTTCGGGGAATGAAATTCTCTACAATCCCGCGCGCCGGTAAATCGGAACCGTCATCAACAACTACGACCTCAACATCTTCAAAGGTTCGAATGTCGCTCGCAAAAAGACTATCGAGTACGTCTGATAGTTGATTTGGCCGATTGAAGGTCGGAATTACTATTGTTAATCGGTTCAGGGTGCTCAATGGAATTCAAAATCCAATTCTTTCCTTACAGCGATAATATTTTGGTAGCCAAATATCTCAGCAGATAAAGAATAATATTGCCCTAGTGGCGCAAGACCATCTGAAAGCATTCGATAGAATGTAAAATCAGCTAAGAGTTCATAAAAATCTTTCATAAAAACACGGCTTACCGTATTAGCTTCTGTAAATTCAAAATGAATCAGATCAATCAATTGGTCCTTAATGGATTCAATTGCTCCGAGCAAAACATTCATTTCCCCTCCCTCGACATCAATTTTCAGTAAATTGATTCGGGTAATCTCTTCTTTTTTCACGAAAGAATCAATAGTGGTTATATTTACACTCCATGTTTTAGCGTCCACTGAATGGACTTCTTCTATTACATTCTTAACCAAAGAGGCATGTTCGGTTCCGGTTTCGAGGTTTGCATTTCCATGATCATAGAGAGTTCCAACTGAGATTTCCGACCCACATGCCGCATTGATAGCCGTGAAATCATATTTCTCCGCCGACATTTCTAATTTCTTAAACGTTGTGGGATGCGGTTCAAAAGCAAAAATTTTCGTGGTTGAGGAGGCCGATTTTAACATAATTGAATAATTTCCAATATTTGCCCCAACATCGATAACGACCGGTGCGTTAAATTTCTCTACAAAACTCAAAATGAAATCTCGTTCTCCGCTTATTTCTGGTGTTTCCCAATTTCCTATTCCCATGCCCTTCAGACCGAAAAAAAAGAGCGACTT
>JBOGOW010000093.1:0-10331 GCA_050748285.1 Pyrinomonadaceae bacterium | reverse complement strand
TGGCCCGCGAACTCCTCCTCGCCCAATCCTCCGACTGGGCGTTTCAAATATATCAAGGCACAACGGTCGAATACTCGTCGCGCCGCTTCCAATCCCACATCCACCGCTTCGACCTTTTGTATAAAATGCTCGACGACTTGCAAAAGCCCGCGCGTGAGCAAGGGCGAAATCAAAATGCTCAAGTCACGCTCGCATCCGACCAACTCGACCTCCTCGCCGAGATCGAATCCCGCGACACGATCTTCGAGGAGATCGACTTCCGCATCTTTGCAAAAGCCCACGCGTAAGCAAGGGCGATACTAAGCTCTTGCCGCGCCAGTCGGCTGACATCTGGCGTATGAGACTTACCGCTGATAAACTTTGCGCGTGGAGAGCTTTTTTCAAATTTTTCTCCGGATCGCTACTGCCATTGGGATATTTATCGGTTATGTCATTTTTCGATCTGCGATCGAAGAAACCGTCCGCCGGTTAATCACTCGTCGCAAACTTCTTCCTGATTCGCTCACGTCAAAAGAGAGAAAACTTTTTTTTTGGCTAGGCATACCATTTCTCGCTGGAATACAGATTATTTTTAGTGTTTTCGCAGGAGTTCTAATGGCTGCAATTCCGTTCAACCTTACCGAATCGATCTTGAGCCGAACTTTCTTCGCCCTAGCCGGTTCGGCATTTGTGTTCGTACCTATTGCCGGGCTCCAATTCCTCTTACTTTTTCTTCCATACGCCGAGAATCAAAAGCTGAAACGCAACCGGATCTCACCAAAAGGCTTTCTCCTGGACGCCCTTGGCTGCTTCGTCACTTTGACCGTCCTTCGTTGGATATTTGTTTAAAAGCTAAGGGGTGAAATTATAAGAGTTGAGATCGAATTGAGTTAGAGTGCGCGATTTATCGTCTTCGACTTGAGCGGTGAACGTCCCGTTCACCATCGCTTTTCGCACTTGATTGCTAAGACAGTATCTCCAGTCGTCCAATTCACCTAGCGTCCGTAAGGACGCTGATATACAAAGAACCCGGTCGCTACTGCTCCCGGTTCTGACTGGCTGCGAAAAAGGAACTCCGGTCAAGATGTGGACAAGAGTGTCCCCGCTCCGTTCGTGTTCCGCTAGATGACTGGAACAAAGCACTCGCTGACACGTTCGCGGAGTTCGTGTGCAAGTTTTTTTCTGTCGGTGTTCAAGACGGGTTCGTCGCCGAAATGCAAAACTGCGGTGAATTCCGGCACGGTGAAAAGACGCATCATGTGGGCGACGAATGATATGTCGTCCCACCAGCAGACGGCGTCGCTGGCGGGCAATTCGCCGTCGGGCGTGCGATAGCCGACAGCGACATACGAAACGGGAATATCGGCGTTTGCGGCGAACTCAAAAAACGAAGAGTTGAACGGCAGCACCGCCTCGCCATTTGTGCTCGTGCCTTCGGGAAAAACTATCACGCCTTCGCCGCTTTCGAGCCGTTTGATTATCTCGCGTCCGGCACGCGGAATGTCGCGTCGGTTTGTTCGGTCGATAAATATTGCTCCCATATCGCGCACGATCCGGCCGGCAAGAAACCAATCTTCGATCTCTTTTTTCGCGACAAAAACACCGTCAACAACCGCGCGCAAGGCGGCGATATCGACGTAGCTCAAGTGATTCGAAACCAAAAAGAACGGCGGTTTCGGCGGCGTGCCGATTATCTCGATCTTCATATGCGCGATTCGGACGAATGAGACCGTCCAGTAACCAAACGCGAGCTGCCGCCAATATTGTTTGTTCGGAATAAAAAAGGACGTGATCCACCAAAGCCCGTGAAGGCTAAGTGTTGCGGTGACAAAGCAGACGAATCTTATGATTGAGCGAACGGTTCTCATTACGACGGTGATCTTGGATGCGGTGCGGGTTTATTCCTTTTCGATCTTTGTAAAATTGTATCGCAGCAAAATGCTCATCGGCAAAGGCTTGCCGTTTTTCTCGCCGCGCCGCCAATTCATTTGTTTGATCGCGGCGATCACCGCTTCGTCCAGCCCGAAACCGGCCCAGCGTACGATGTCGATGCGTTTCACATCGCCGTTTGCATCGATACCGACCTCCGCATCGATGGTCGCGGTAACGTCGTAAAGATACGCGGTCTGCGTGTATTCAGGTTTGATGCGTTTGAACGGCATCGCCGGGCGCATCGCTTTTGAATCGGGGTCGAATGCCTCGAATTCAGGTGCGGTCGCGAGATCGAGCTTGGCGTTTTCGATGATTTGTATCAACGCATTCGCGGCGTCGCCCGCTGAATTTAGCAAGAGCTTTTCGGCATCACCGGCGGTGTCGCCGTTTTTTGAAATCAGTGTCCAATGGTCGAGAAAACCGGTCCGCGAATTCACAAGATAGATCGCCGCGTGAGCCTCGAAATAATTTGGCCGGGCGGACGAACTCCGCCGCTGAGTTGCGGCTTTTATCAGGATGAAAAAATCGCTGCCGATAACGGTACCGATGAGTTTTGCTTGATCGGATGTGAGGTTGAACGGGTCTTCGATCTTCACCGATTTTGCGGCGGATTCTGCCGCCGACGGATCGACGACGCGCAGCTTTTCGCGAAGTGCATCCGATAGCTTTTCTGCGAATGCGGTGCTCAACGGTTTAGCATCGGGCGTCAAGATCGCAATTCGCTGACCAAAGTCTTGTGCCGCATAGACCGCGATCAGGAAAAGGGCGAGAACAATTTCGTGTCGGACTCGGAATTTCATTAAGAATGGTAAAGCCTTTTTATCTCGTCCTTTAACTCCGCCGGGAAACAGAGACGGTGAATTCGATAACCTTTTTGCAGCCCGCGAACCGCCGAACTTACTTCTGAAATTTCACGAATGGTCGAAACTGAAAATCCGTCTTCGACAAAGATCATGTCCTTTGGTTTCGACGCGTCCGGTGCGTAGAAAAAATGCGGCACTTCTCCGGTTTTGTCCTCGATCACATAGTATTCCGGATCTAAGCCGTGATCGGAAACGATAATGCGGACGTCATTCACAAAATCGGTTCGTTCATTTTCGGGCATATCGAGGTCGAACGCTTTGAAAAGGCGCCGGTTCAGAAATCGGGCGGCGAGATCAGCGAGAATTTCGTCATCGGAATTTTGCCAACGCTTTATGTGAAAAAGCACATCCGTATCGTCCAGCGAAAGGTGCTCGCTTAAATTTAATTTTTCGCCGCGAAGTATCTTTTCAAATGGCGTTTCCGACGCGAACCAAACCGGTTTGCCGTCGCGGAATAATTCCAACGCGCGACGAAGCAGCGAATCGAGCACGGCTTCGGCCGAACGCAGCGTGCGGTGAAAATAGACCTGCCGATACATATAATATCGGGCTTGCAGATAATCTTCGACCGCGTAAATTCCGGGCGCCGAAACGTAAAGCCGGTCGCCTTTTTCATCGATCTCGAGCGATTTGATTATCCATTCAAGATCGAAAATGCCGTATTTTACGCCGGTCATTAAGCTGTCGCGGAGCAGATAATCCATCCGGTCAACATCAAGCTGCGACGAAACAAGTTGACCGAGCGCAGAACGGTGAAACTTGCCGCGGATAATATCCGCGACGCCCGCGCTTAGATCGGTTGAGTAAGCATTGATAGTTCTGCCGATCTCGGTCGCGTCGCTCAGAACCGCTTCGACCGAGAATTCTTCGTGATGAAAATTCAGGATAGATTCGACCACGTGCGAGAACGGCCCGTGACCGACGTCGTGGACGAGAGCCGCAATGCGAACCGCCGTGCGGTCTTCGTCCGAGATCGCGTATTTTGACGCCAGGCGATCAAGAATTCGCGTGGCGAGGTGATATACACCGAGGCTGTGCGTAAACCGCGAATGCTCGGCACCCTGATACGCAAAATGCGCAAGCCCAAGCTGCCTTATCCGCCGCAGCCGCTGAAACTCCGCCGAATCCACAACCCGCGCAACCAACGCCCCAACCCCATCAGCCGTATCCACGCGAATAATATTATGTACCGAATCTCGGTAGATACGTTCCGTCATTTAGAATATTTGACCAAAGAAAAAGTGTGGCGCATCGCGTCGCATTCCGTCAATTCACAATGTTTCAGACAGCCGGTGGTTATATGCGTTTTTTTCGTGTTAGCTCGTGTATTTTCGTGGCGAGAAACAGGAGGCAACCACGAAACGACACAAAGGAACACGAAATAAAGAACAAAAAAAGAGGCGGACTAATGCCCGCCCCTGAAGAGATAAAATCTCAAATAATGTTCAACTTCGTTAGAAGGTGAAGCGAATGCCGAATTGCAGCTGACGGCGTCGGAATAGCAAACCTCGAGCTTCCCTCAGGTCAGCAACATCACCTGCCGTTGCATAGTTGAAATTCAACGAACCGAAAGCACCGGTCAATCCGCCATAGGTTCCGACAGCGTTGTTATTGAATACGTTGAACACGCTAAAGCTGGGTTCAAGCACAAAACGCTCGCTGCCCAAACGGGTCGGGCGACTAAGCCGGAAATCGGCGTTGAAACGGCTTTCGAACGGATTCGGATTACTTTCCGGAACCAACGCAATGGTTGGCGTAACGGCTCCGATCGCCCTCAACTGTGCTTCGGTAAAAAGACCCGCGTCAATCAGTCGTTGTCCGTGCGGAGTAACTCTGCCTGCAAAGTCCTGATTATACCGCGTGATAACCTGGTTGAGTGCTGTAATGTTTCGAATCTTACGACCGAAATCACCGATGTTCGTACCCGGCAGAATGTCGCCGCGAGGAGCTCCGCCGCCGATACCGCCATCACCATTAAAGTCCGAAGTGAAGATGCCGCTTGAACCGCGGAAGTTCGGAATGAACAGTGAAACAGGCGGAGCGGTACTAAAACGATAGATCTGATCAAGACGGAAACCGCCGATCAGATCCATTCCCGCACTGATCGTAAGGTTGTGCGTTCGATCAAGTCCATTCGGGCCAAAGCTCGAATTGTAGTTGCTGTTATCCTGTGTATTTGCAATGAATTCCGGTCGAGCACCGCCGCTTGTCGATTCGTTCTTGGCAAGAGCGTATCCGAGCGTGTAATTAAAACCGCGAATGATCGAATGACCGCCAAGCGCGAACGGTTTGAACAGTTCGTCGGAGAATCGTCCATTCAAGGAAATCTGCACACCCTGATAGAGCGAAAATCCGCCAACCACAAGACGAGCACGCGTATTCGTAGAAGTGCGTCCCGGGAAATTCGTATCATTTGCGAGTGCAAAAGTCGAAATGCTCGCGGTTGGGTTTGCGTTCAAAAATGCCTGAATCGTCGTTGGATTTACGTTAGCCGGCGCAACGCCGATGCGATTGCCGATTGACGTTCGTACTGCGGTCTCGTCGAAGAATCGGGCATCACGTCGCGCTTCGTAATCGAGAAGCTGAAGTGGAAGGCCGACGCCACGTTGGCGAACATAGTCAACCGAAAGGACGTGTCCGCGTGCTAATTCACGCTGGAAACCCAGATTGAACTGCATCGAATACGGTATTTTGTAATCGCCGCCAAACTGTCCTCCGAATGTTACGCCGCCATTGGCGTCAAATTCAGACGGTGAACTATTCGGGTCATAGTTATCAAAGGCATTCGCATAGGCCGCCTGAAGCGCGTTATTGATCTGTTCGATGAACGGCCTTACCTCGCTAAGCGTACGGCCTACTAAACACGTATAATCACCATTTGCAACATCTGTAGGAGCGCAGCCCGGGATTCCGTTTACAACGATCGGATTCAGATTCGGATCGTGTATGTCATTCGAGAACAACTGTGTCGGGCCGATGCCGGTCCTTATGCGGGCAAATTCGTCAAAGAGCGAATTATTGAAGATGTTCGCCTCATACGCGAGATAGGCGCCGCCGCGGATCGAGGTCTTGCCGTCACCCGTCGGATCCCATGCAAAACCTACCTGCGGACTGAAAGCACTCTTTGGATAAGTAGCCGCATCACCCAGTCCAGCTCCGTAGAGGTCGAGTGAGGGGAGACGTGGAACGTCCTCACTCGAGAAAAAGTTGGTGTCATAGTTATGTCGAACACCAAAATTGATCGTCAGGTTTCGGGTCGCTTTCCACTGGTCACCCAAGTACCAGGACAAACGGTTGTTCAGCTTGCCGCCGAATGGAAGACCGTGTGCTGGTCGCGCCGTAAAGAATCCATTATCCGGACCGATAGCGAAATCAAGGAGCAGGTGGTTCAACGGATCATTAGGATCACCAGTGCTGTTGTTGAGGTCGCCGAATAATGTCGCCGGACCAGCAAAGTTTGCAAATCCGCCAAGCAAAATACGGGTTACCTCGCCGCCGAAACGGATCACGTGGTTTTTCAGAACCCAGCTTCCGTCATATTTGCCCTGGTAATTGTCCTGATAGGTTTGCTGCGGAGCGAGAGAATTCGGCCCAAAGCTAAGGTCGCCGACGTTTACCTGGAAAGGCGTTCCGCCGGGACCTCTGACGAACGGAAAACCGCTAATTTCCGTACTCGTGATGTTATTGTTAAAATTTACATACCCGAAACGAATTGAATGGGTCAACGCCGTACCCGAAACATTCAAGCCGGCGACGTGAATGTTTGTGAAATTAATATTATCGAACGGTGACGGAAGTGTTCCGCCCGTGGAAGTATCGTCGCTGTGGTTGAATAAATAAAACAGACTGATCTTCGATGTTGCACGAAAATCAAGCCGCTGCAGCGAGTTGAAAGTTTCAATTGGCAAGGTCGATTCACCGTTGAAAGTCGGAAAGTTCGTCGATCCAAAATCGGTGAAATCCGCCTGCGTCAGTCGCTCGGCGTTTGAGAAGAAGAACAATTTGTCCTTCCACAGCGGACCGCCAAAGCGATAGCCGTACTGGTCGCGGTTAAATTCAGGCTTAACCGCTTGAAAACCGGGACGGGCGTCAAACCTATCGTCTTGCTTGAAATAGAAAACGCTGCCGTTAAACTGGTTGCTGCCGGTTCGCGAGGCGATCGAAACCGCACCCGAGGTGGTAAGCGAAGTTGAAAGATCGAACGAGGAACGTGCAAGGTTGAATTCCTGCACTGCGTCCGTCGAAAAGTTTGCTACCGTCGTTCCGACAACCTCGTCGGTTACGTCGATGCCTTCGATCTGAACGCGGGTTCCTGTTCCCGAACCGCCGTTGACGCGAACCGCACGAAAAGTATTTGTTTTCGTCGGGTCGATAACGCCGCCGTCAACAACCGTGACGCCGGGCTGAAGCACCGCGAGGTCAAGGAAGTTGCGATCATTCAACGGCAAGTTGACGATCTGCTTTGCATTAATAACGCCGTCAACCGTTTGCCGGGTCGTATCTACCTGAATCGCAGTATCGCCGATATCGACGTTAACGGTTTCGCCGACGCCGCCGACCTTCATCTGCAGGTCAGCACGAGCAATGGTACCGACTTGGACGGTCACTTTTTCGACCGAGGCCTTTGAAAATCCCGCACCCTCGATGGTAAGGCTGTATTCGCCTGGTGTAAGCGAGCGGAATGTGAAAAATCCTTCGGTATTCGACTGTGTCGTAGCCGCACTACCAGTGCCGGTGGTCGTCAACGTTACCGTTGCACCGGAGACTCTGCCGCCATTCGGGTCTGTTACAACGCCCTCGATGGTGCCGGTGGTAAATTGAGCAAATGCGCTCGCCGAAAAGGCGAACACAAGAGCAATTACCAAGCTTAGAAACTTAAAATTGGTTTTCATACTTAACTCCTGATTAATAGATTTTTTGCCGAAACATTAGAGATCCAGTCAGTAATTTCTAAAGGTGGACTCGTGTTAAAAGACCGCATAAGAAATTCGTATTTTTTAGGCGTTTTCGCCTCAAGATTTATTTGGTGGGCACCCGAATCTCTATATTGATCCTCGACAAAACGGGCCGGTTTCTAAAAGGGGAATTCTCAAACCGGACAAGAACTGGCTAAATCCTTATTTTCATAGAACTTAGAACACCCCAATATGAGCAAATTCTATGCCAATGGCTTATATGTTGCTATTTAGCTTGTATCACAAGGTTTAGCGAGATTTCAGAACAAAACTCGGGACGTAAAAATCCAAAGAAATGAACAAAATCACGAAAGTTTGAATTAACCTGAGAAATTGAGCAAATGGCCGAGTTTTTCTTTTTTTGTGCGGAGGTAATGGGCGGCGGGTGGTTCGGATTCGATTTCTAGTGGGATACGGTCGATTACGCGGAGGCCGGCTTCTTCGAGGGCCTTGATCTTGTCGGGGTTGTTTGAGATTACGCGGACCTCGCAAAGGCCGAGATCGAAGAGGATCTCGGCGCATTGGCGGTAATCACGTGCGTCAACGGCGAAACCGAGTTTTTCGTTTGCTTCGACGGTATCGGCGCCTTCGTCCTGGAGCGCGTAAGCTCGTATCTTGTTTATGATGCCGATGCCGCGGCCCTCCTGCTGCTGATAGACGATCGCGCCTCGTCCTTCTGTTTCGATCAGCGTCATCGCTTTGTGAAGCTGAGGGCCGCAATCGCATTTGATCGACCCGAAAACGTCGCCTGTCAGGCATTGCGAATGGATGCGAACCAGCGTCGGCACATCGCGATCCATCTCGCCCTTATAAAGCACGACGAATTCCTCGTCGCTGGTCAACGAGCGATAACCGGCGATCATAAACTCGCCGATCTCGGTCGGCAATTTTGCCGAAGCGACGCGCTCGACCGTAATGTCGCGCGCCTTTAACGCACAGTCGCGTTCGCCGTTGCCATTTAGATTTAGATCGGGTTCCATCGCCATGCGAATTATTATAACTCTTTCGGGTTCGAGTTTGTAAACAACGACTGGAGCGGCAAGCATCCCTGCTTGCCATGAACATGCGAGTGGAAAAAATGCGACGGCCGAAGCAGCATTAAACCCGGATTACGCGGGTAGAAAACATTTTGACGTGCGCCTATCAAATCTTTAGTTAGAAGAGAGCTAAGAGATCCCAGCTTAGAGCTTTCAGCCGTTTTTCCACCGAAAAGCCGGTGTTCCAAGGTTTACCCGATAGTAGAATGTTCCAAAGCGTAATCCGGGTTAAAGTCACTTTCGGTTACATTTTTTTGTTCGTCACACTCACCGCAAGCAGTGATGCTTGCGGCACCAGTCACAAAAATGTGCCTCCGACCCATGACTCGGAGGCACCAGGCACGCCGCCGCGTTGCTTCAGGGGGAAACTATTCGTCTTTATCCTTTTCTTCTTCACTCTCTTTCTTTTCTTCGTCCTCATTATGGGCAAAGACCGCGTTTTCACCGGTTCCAAACATTTTTGATAACAGGCCACTCAATACTTCTGATATTTTTGCCGGCTGCGATGTCGGTGCACTGCTAACCGCCAAGGGCTCATCGGCAAATTGTAGGTCGAGCCGCACAAGCTCGGCGGTGATATGCCGGCAGAACGAGCAATCGGCAAGATGCGAAACGATCGGCCTTGCCTCACTTTCAGTCAAATTTCCTTCGGTGAATGCGGCAAGCTCGTCGTGATCGAGATGATCGGTTGACGCAGGGGCAACATTCCGCGATGTAAGATATGCGGCTAAAATTGCCTGAATGCTTGTTTCCTGCGGCGTCATTTTGATCTCGTTTGCCATGCTTCGTCAAACCTTCCGTATAAGAGACGATGGCGACATTTCACATTTGCGTAATAAACGGAAAATTATTTATCCGGTTTTTAATCCTGCGAATATATTTCCTGCCGTTAGATCAAGCGTTGCAAGCTCGACGCATTGATCGATTTCAGCTTTCGAAAATGTGTGAACCGATTCCAATTCCGATTTGAACAGCTCTAGAACGCGGGCGTAACTCTTTTCAAGCCAACGCATTACGGTCGATTCATGTGTTCTTCCGCCGCTTTCGCGTGTTTGCGTTTTTCGCTGAAACCAACCACGCAACGGCGATGATTCGTTTTCGCAAAGCTTCGATATCTCACGCAGTTTCAGATTTTCCACGTGATAGTAAAGCAGCAATAGCTTTTCGTGATCATCGAGTGCGGAAAAGGCATTTGCGATCGCCGAAACGGTCGCTTTTCGGTAACGTTCCTGCGTTATCTCCTCGATCATTGCACCTTCGCTGTCTTCTGACTGCTCAGCAAAAGCGGCATGAGCGGCGCCTTCGCCGATCGATTCCGTCATTTCGTCAAGCGAAACCTCGTCATGGCCTGCACGATGAAGATCGACCAAAGAATGCCAGATCACGGTTCGCAGCCAGCCGCGAATCGAACCGCGTCCGCTGTATGTCGCAAACTTCGAAATGCGTTCGCCATCGACAACCCGCGTGCCGTAAAGCTCGACGTAAACCGAATCGACCACCTCAGATGCGTCGGCTTCGGTCTTTGCCAGATGGCGCGCGACGCGCTCCATATAGCTCCGATGCTG
>JBOGOW010000092.1:0-10449 GCA_050748285.1 Pyrinomonadaceae bacterium | reverse complement strand
GAATTGGAAAAAGCCAAGAATCAGTTAGTCTCTCAATCGATCCGCTCATTTGAAACGAATGACGGAAAGGCAATTGCCATCGAGCGTGCGGTCGCATATCTCGGCGATCCAAAAACGGTCAACAGCAGCGTCGCGAAGCTGCAAGCCGTTACTGCCGCCGACGTCCAGCGAGTTATGAAGCAATATTTCAAAGACAACAATCGCGTGGTGATCTATTACAATCAGGCGAAATCAGCGGAGGGAGAGAAATGAGAAAAAATTGCACAAGCCCGCGCGTAAGCAAGGGCGATACTTACAACATCGGATCACTTATCTTGGCCTCGGTCGCAATATTTTTTGTTTCGCACATACAAATCACAGCTCAAAATACGATCCCTGAACCGTCTGCGGCGAAATCGGTAAATGTTCCGGCTGTTCGGGAGTTTAAATTAAAGAACGGGCTCACCGTCGCCGTTATTGAAAAGACGGGCGTTCCGCTTGTTACAGTTCAATTGTTGGTTCGTTCCGGTGCTGATAGCGAAACGATCAGAAACGCTGGTCTTGCGAATATGACCGCGTCGATGCTAACAAAAGGAACTAAAACCAGAACAGCTGAACAGATCGCCGAAGAAGTCGAATTTCTCGGCAGTTCAATTGATTCGGGTGCCGGATGGAACAATTCGGTCGTGTCAATCGGCACGACAACGGATAAACTGGATCAGACTATGGCGATTCTTGCCGACGTAGTGCTCAATCCTGCATTCAAAAAAGATGAGCTTGATCTTCTGAAATCCCAGAGTCTTGACGATCTGAAAGCGAATCTTTCCCAACCTGGCTTTTTGGCCACCTACGCCGCGACGGTTTATAGCTTAGGCGAACATCCGGCGGGCGGTACACCGGCAAGTCTGGAAGCATTGTCGCATGAAGATATTGTGAGTTTTTATTCAAAATATTATAGGCCGGATAGCTCCGTTCTTTTGTTTGCCGGTGACATTACGCCTGCGAAGGCAAATTCCATAGCGGAAAATCTCTTCGGAAAATGGCACCAAACTGCAGCCGGTGGTACCAGACCTGAAAAAGTTTCCGAATCGATTAGTAGTAGTAGTGAAAAAACCATAATTCGCCGAATGCTCGTTGTCGATCTTCCGAATTCTGGTCAGGCATCAGTGAATTTTTATAAACCGATCTGGATCGGGCGAGGTGACAAGGATTACTACACAGCGTCGGTATTGAATTCGCTTCTTGGCGGCGGCTACTCTTCACGATTGAATCAGGAAATTCGCATCAAGCGTGGACTCAGCTATGGCGCGGGAAGTTCGTTCACTTGGCGAAGGAGAAAAACCAATTTCGGAACGCGAACGCAAACGAAAAACGAGTCTGCGGCCGAGGTGGCTGAGTTGGTGGTTGCCGAGCTAAAACGGCTGGCTGAAACGAATTCGACCGAGTCCGAACTTAATCCTAGAAAGCTCGTCCTGACAGGAAATTTTGGTCGAAATCTTGAAACCAATGGAGGACTTGCAGGAGCACTAGCCGATCTTTATAGTTTTTATTTGCCGACAAACATTTTAAACGCCTATACGACGAGTGTTAGTTCGATATGCGATGCGAACGTAAAAGCATTCGCCGCGCAGCAACTGAACGATGGCGACATGATAATCGTAGGCGATTATTCAGTTTTTAAGGACGACCTCACGAAACGATTCCCAAATATGAAGATCGACATTATCAAAGCGGACGAACTTGATATTGCAATGCCAAATCTAAGAAAACAGTAATTCTTAGGAACCGCAAAATACACTAAAGACGCGAAAAATTGCTAGATTAGATAAAGGCATTTCGCGTCTTTTTGCGTATTTCACGATTAACCTCTTTTATGCATAAGAATCTTCGTTCGTTTATCGACACGCTTAGTAACGAGAACGAAATCGTCGAGGTCGCGGTTGAAGTTGATCCCTTTCTTGAGATCGCAGAAATACATCGCCGCGTGATCGACCGGCATGGCAAAGCGTTACTTTTTACGAATGTAAAAGGCTCGGAGTTTCCGGTTGTTACAAATCTTTTCGGAACCGTCAATCGCATCGAGCTTGCCTTTGGCTCCAAGCCGCTTGAATTTGTAAAACGCGCAGTTTGCGCCGCTGAGGAATTGCTGCCTCCAAAGATCGGAAAGCTTTGGGAATATCGCGATCTGGCGACGACGGCGTTGAAACTTGGAACGAAAAAAATTCGCAACGCGCCTGTTTGCGAATCGCGTCAATCGGAGATCGATCTTGAGAAATTGCCTTTCCTTCAACTCTGGCACGAGGACGGAGGGCATTTCAATACGCTTCCGCTTGTTTACACCGAAAGCCCGACGACGGGTAAACATAATCTCGGTATTTATCGAATGCAGCGTTATGACAAGCGCACGACCGGGATGCATTGGCAGATCGGCAAGGGCGGCGGCTTTCATTATTTCGAGGCAGAACGACGAAATGAGTCTCTGCCCGTCACTGTGTTTCTCGGCGGTCCGCCGGCGTTGATCATTTCGGCAATTGCGCCGCTTCCGGAAGGTGTGCCGGAATTGATGCTTGCATCGTTATTGGCCGGCTCGAAACTTGCAACCGCTGAAAATCTGATCAAAGGCCACCATCGATTATTGGCTGAAACCGAGTTCGCGTTCGTCGGCCATGTTCCGCCGCACGAACGGCGACTCGAAGGGCCGTTTGGCGATCACTACGGATATTATTCGCTTGAGCACGATTATCCCGTTTTTTACGCGGACGCAGTTTTTCATCGCAAGGATGCGATCTATCCTGCAACGATTGTCGGCAAACCGAGGCAGGAAGATTTTTTTATCGGCGATTATTTGCAGGAACTTTTGTCGCCGCTTTTTCCTCTTGTTATGCCGGCGGTGCGCGATCTTTGGAGCTACGGCGAGACGGGCTTTCATTCGCTTGCCGCCGCCGTCGTGCAGGAACGTTATGGACGCGAAGCACTTTCCGCCGGTTTTCGGATTCTTGGTGAAGGGCAGTTGACGCTGACCAAATTCCTGCTTCTCACGGACAAACAGCAAGACCTGCGCGATTTCAAATCGCTGTTCGAGCACATTCTCGCCCGGGTCGATTGGAACCGCGATCTTCACATCTTTTCGCAGACGGCCTTCGACACGCTTGATTATGCGAGCGGGAAAATCAATTACGGCAGCAAAGCCATACTGATGGGTACGGGCGAGGCTATAAGGGAACTGAAACATGAATTTAAAGGCAATTTGCCGAACGGAATTCGGCGGGCAGAAGTATATTGCGACGGCTGTTTAGTCGTCGAGGGTCCAGCATACAGCGACGAAAAGGAACTGGCAGCCCTTGTTGCAGCGTCGGGCAAATTCGATGATTGGCAGGTCGTTGTTCTACACGATAATGCAGACTTTGCGAAAACAACCGAAAAATTTCTTTGGGCAACTTGGACGCATTTTGATCCGGCGAGCGACATTTACGCAAAAACGATCGAGTTAAAAAATAATCATATCGGTTACACCGCGCCGATCGTTATAGACGCACGTATGAAGCCGTGGTATCCGAAAGAAGTTGAGGCTCGCGAAGATATTGTGAAACGCGTCGACCAACGCTGGAAGGAATATTTTTGAGCATATCGTGGCAGGAATGACCAGAACAAAGAAATTACTTCTCACCGTTGGCATTGTTTTTGTTATCGTGTCGTTGCTGCTTGCCTATGCGTATTTCATCGAACCGTTTCGTCTGGTTATCAATCGCCAGGAGATATACGTTGACGGTTGGGATCCGGCTTTAGATGGAATGCGTTTCGTACTCATCTCCGATATTCATGCCGGATCACACGGCAGCAACGCCGCTCAGCTTCAGCGCATGGTCAAGCTCGCAAATGAGGAGTATGCCGATGCGATCTTCCTTTTGGGCGATCACGTTGCGGGTGCAACCGGCGATGATATGCTCTATCTTCCGATGCCGATGGACGAACTCGCATCCATCTTGTCCGGACTGAAAGCCCGATATGGGGTGATCGCAGTATTGGGCAACCATGAGAGTTTTTATAGCCGCGACTTGGCAACAGCAGCCCTTCAAAATGCGGGGATCATTGTGCTGCAGGACGAGGTCGTTATACTCGAAAAAAATGGACATCGCGTTCGAGTACTTGGGATGCGCGATCACAGACAATTTCCGACTTGGCAGGACGCTTCGAATAGCGGAAAGAAAGCTTTGGCGCCGACCGAAGGAACGGGAAACGTTATCGTGCTCGAGCACAGCCCGGATGTGCTGCCGGCGATCACGG
The DNA here is from genome assembly GCA_050748285.1 of Pyrinomonadaceae bacterium. Lineage (GTDB taxonomy): Bacteria > Acidobacteriota > Blastocatellia > Pyrinomonadales > Pyrinomonadaceae > OLB17. The sequence goes on along the minus strand of JBOGOW010000092.1, from coordinate 6,186 downwards.
GCGATCTGCTTATTTCTCCCGATCTCAAACTAATGTTTGCCGGACACACTCACGGTGGTCAGGTTCGCCTCCCGTTTATAGGAGCCCCGATAGTTCCGTCCTCTTACGGGCAAAAGTATGCGGCCGGACACGTGCGTGATTTTGGCGTCGACATGTTCGTAACGACCGGAATCGGCACCACGACGCTTCCATTTCGTTTTATGGTTCCACCCGAAATAGCGGTGATTACCGTTTATTCGCAATAGTTTGAGTTTCATCGCAGCATCGCAATTACATTCTCAAGCCTTCCATCGTTTGGCGAAGGTTTGAGTTTTAAGATCCTACACATCAGGTTATAGACCTCGACATTCTCAAACGGCTCGGCGACATAGCCTTTCTTGAATGCTGCACCGTGGGCGATAAATGTCGCGCCCATTGATTGGTAGCGGTTGTCGTAGCCGTGCGCGCCGCGGGTCATGTCGAAATCGTCGCCTTTCTTTTGCGTTTCGTAGCGCGCGCGGCTCGTCATAAACCAGCCTTCCTCGGCCGAACAAACTATAGGGGCGATCCGCGGGCTTGTGTTGTAATGCAGCCGCTCGGGAATGTCAGCTCTTCGCCAGCAAACCGAGTGTTGTATCGGCTTCAGACCGTCCATAATATTTTCCAGTTTGCCCGCCTTCGGAAATATCTGCCATATCTCGCCGGTCGTCAGGATACGTTCCGTTTTATCAGCACTGAAATAATCGTCCATAACGACCGCGTTCCGCTGATCGACCGCCGCCATGCCATGATCGGAGACGATTATCACATTCACCTTCCTGTCTATCTTTCGCGCCTTGAGCCCGTCCATTAAACGCCAGATGTTTCCATCGACCAAATGCACGGCTGCTCGCGTTTCCGGTGAATCGGGCGAGAAACTATGACCGGCGCCGTCGACATCCTCGAAATAGAGCGTGTACATGCGCGGCCGCGTCGCCGGCGGCAGGTCTATCCACGCCAGAATCTGATCAACACGCGTCTCATTCGGGATCTCGTCGTCAAAGTGCATCCAGAATGTCGGCCGCCGTCCCGCAATTTCCGCCTCGGTCCCGGGAAAGAAAAACGCGCCGGCTCGCAAGCCTTGTTTCTCCGCCGTCACCCAGATCGGCTCGCCAAGCCACCAACGCGAATTCTGAACTTCTTCGCGTTTGTTCAGGGTGAATGTCGCGCCGAAGTCCCAGATGTTGTTCTCGATTATACCGTGATGCTCCGGGTAAAGCCCGGTCGCGATCGTGTAATGATTCGGAAACGTTTTTGTCGGGAACGACGGGATCATCCACTTCGCACGAACGCCTTCGTTCGCAAGTTTGTTCAGCGTCGGCGGTTTGTATTTATCGAGATAGTCGTATCTGAAACCGTCTAATGAGATGAGAATCACGGTTGGCTTTAGATCATTTATCGGTTTCTGGGCAACAGTAATCGCAGTAATTGCGATCACTATCGCGATCAAAAGCAAGCCGCTCCGAAATTTTCGTGCGAAAGTCATAAAAGCGAGTGCGCCATTCATTTTTCAATCGTGAGGATATTTTCGATCATTCCAATGTTATTGATGATTTCATTTATATTTGGCGACGGCATTTCAGAAAGTTTGTCTTTCATTTCCTTGAGTGCTGCAAATATTCCGCCGTTTCCTGTTGTGCTCAATAAAACGAAATACTGTCCGCCAAAGATTCTCTGTGGATTTACCATGCTTGTCGGCAAGATACTCTCATGGTCGAACCACGTTTCGTGTTCGGCGGGCGAGGTTATTTCGATGACCTCGGAACCGGCTTCGGCTTCGAGCACGCGGTGGCGAATTTCGGGCGGCTGAAGCACGCAATCACCCGGCTTTAACCAAAACGGCGGACCTTGATCTTCGTAAACAACGCGGATCGCGCCTTTTACGCAGTAGATCATTTGGAAAGCGATCTTGTGATAATGTACGCTGTCCGGCACCTCGCCTCCTTCGACGATGCGAATATGCGACGCAGTTGTCTTTCCGCCGAGTCTGTCGGGAATCAGATCGCGATACATCATTCCTGCACGCCCGGTGATCCAGTCGGCTTTTGCACAAGCCCGCGCGTCAGCAAGGGCGATATACGGATGTTGATGATATCGCCCTTGCTCACGCGCGGGCTTGAGCATTAGGCAAATCGTATCGCCACCTTTCGACATCAGCGCCTCACGCGGTGCGTCTGCGGGCATTATCATGTCGAGACGATAGCCAAGTTCGTTCGTATAGCGTTCGATGGTTTGCTCAAGGTCGTCGCAAGTGATTTTTTCAGGTTCGGACATTTTCTAATTTACGGAACTATGCAAAATCCCGTGCGTAAGCAAGGGCGATACATTCAACTGTATTTTACGAACGCCTTCGCGAAAAAGCGTGTCCGCGCTCCGCATGATCATATCGCCCTTAATTCGTGCGGGCTTCCGCATTATTTGGCGCTGGCGTGAATACTTTTTTCAATTCGATATCAACAATCCTTTCAGTCGATTTATAGGCCGGGAACTTTATTTCATCGTGCGTATAGCCGGGCCATAGAACTTTGAGTTCGAGCGTTTGATTCTGCTTATGCCCGACGGTCAGCGAATACCGGCCGTCGAAATCAGTTCGTGTGACATCTTGTCCCATCGGCCCGCTAAACCGCACTTCCGCACCGACAACTGGCTTGCCCTCAAACTTCACCGTCCCGCGCACGTTCGTTTTGCCGGTTCCAAGAAAGCAAGCGGAAAAAACAGACGCCGCTATCAAAATGACAAGCAAAGCGGTCTTTCGAATATTTAATTGCTTTCCGCCCATACTTCCAAATTGCGGGGGCAAGCCCGCCCCAAACTTCGACTAATTTTAGAGTTCGTCTCAATGTTGAGATTTGTAAATTAAATCATTGACTGTTAACAGCACGAAGTCAGGAAGGCGGGCTTGCCCCCGCGCTTATATTCCTGCAATGACAACCTCCGATTTGATCGAATTTGCAATATAGCACTGCTCATGCGCAGCGTGATGCAGATCGGCAAGTTCATCGGTGGTTGGAATTTTATCTCCAATCCATTCGATCTTCGGATCAAGCGTGATCTTTGAGATGAATTGCTTTCCATCTTCGCCTTTTGTCATCTCACCAACAGCATCATCCTCATATGAATCAATGATAAATCCTTTTTGCGATGCGACCCATAAAAACGTCAGCATATGACACGAAGCCGCAGACGCCACCAATGCCTCTTCAGGATCAACCGCGTTTTCTATCGAATACGGAACGCGCACTGAGTGCGGCGAAGAACTCGCCGGAACCGTCACCCCGCCGTCAAACTCCCAAGTATGCCCGCGTGTGTATTGATTCTTCGCAAACGCCTCCGGCGAATCGTTTTTCCACGCTATTTTTGCAGTGTATGTTGACATCGATTAGCGTGGCGACACTGGCTTTGAAACGAATGGGAGCTTGTACGAAGACCATATTTTGCCATCATTAAACTGAATCTGGGCAATGGCAATGACCACTGTATTGAAGTTCGTAGAGCCGGTACGTCTTGCGATCCCTTCCCGGTCCCGGGTGTAATGTGCCTCGTTCCGTATCAACTCAACCACCTCACCCGGCTCGATACGCCATTGATCAACGTAACTGATCCCAGTGCTTAAACCCTTACCATATTCGAGTGAGAAACCGCTCATTTTCTCATCAGACTTTACCTCAGGTAATACGAAGTAAAGGCGAATAGATGAAATTTGTTGGCCGGAAACATTCTTGACCGTCACTGAAAACGTTCTCAGCCATTCACCTTCGGCCGAAAACGGCCTGCCGGGCATCACAGCGTTTCCATCAACCTTGAATTCGACGATCTCTAGTCCTTTCTCTGTCGTAGCAGTCTGAGGAACACCCGTGGTTCCGATATAGGCCTGTTCGGTAACGGCGGACGGCCAGTCAATCACTTTATTCGATTGAGCAAACGTGCAGTACGAAAATATACAAAGCAAAATAATGGTTTCAAGTGATTTCATCATTTAGTCCATCCAGCGCGAGCAGTTAGCGCCATGGTTTTAGCCAATACCACATCCTCGAAAAAGAATAGTCTCGCGGACGTGTTCGATGCTTTTTATCAATCTACTTCTATCTCATCCGGCTGAAGCAACACTACCTTACCGCCTTGTGAAATGGCGACAGGATTTCCGGCGCGTTTATGTTTGAGCAGGGCTTCACGTACGGCTCGCTCGCAAGCTTTTGAAATTTCATCGCCATACTTAATAAAAATGTTCTGGCCGTTTTTATCTATGTCTTTATTTTTTTCCATCTTAATTCATCAAAGACTTTCAGACCGGTTTCCCTAGTATAACGCACAATTTCGATAGAACGAGCCAAAGACGTGTCACGCAGGCTCCAATCATCAACCACCGGTAAATAAAGCTCAAACAAATTCTTAAGCCCACGATCGTAACGCCGACGAATCGTTTCGTCAGGAATATTGTGACCTCCCATTCGAACGCGTTCTTTGACACGTGCAATAGCAAGGTCGGCACTCTCAAGCCACAAAAAGATCAAACTAAGGCGGTAATCTTTTGTACTCAACTGCTCCAACCATTGAGCGTAGAAGCGAGAGGCGAGCGTAGTTTCAAACGCAAAGTCTTTCCCTTCGGCAGCAAGATCGTGCAAACGGCCGAGCATCACGCGTCCGGCGTCGAACGAAGCATTTTCCGGTGCAAACGCCGAAAGTCCCTCGGCAATAGTATCCGCATTCACAAATTCCAAAATGCCAAACGTATCCCGCAGCAAAGCCGGAGCAAGCGTCGATTTCCCCGCACCGTTTGGCCCTGCAATGACAATTACTTCCGGCATGTTATGGTCTCAATCTATAAAGCATTCTCGGAAACGGGATTGTTTCGCGGACGTGTTCGATGCCGCACATCCAGGCGACGGTGCGTTCGATGCCCATGCCGAAGCCGGCGTGCGGGACGCTACCGTAGCGACGAAGGTCGAGATACCACTCGAACGTTTCCTGCGGCAGGTTGTGTGCTTTGAGCTGTTCGATCAGGTAATCGAGCGACGCTGCACGTTCGCCGCCGCCGATGATCTCGCCGTAGCCTTCGGGAGCAAGAAGGTCGATGCCGAGAGCACATTCAGGACGGTCTTTATCGACCTCAAAGTAAAAACCCTTGATCGCGGCAGGGAAGTGGTGGACGAAAACCGGCTTGCCGAATTGATTGGAAAGATACGTCTCGTCCGGCGCGCCGAAATCGCCGCCCCATTCGAACGGAGCGGGGACACTCTTGTCCCCATCTGGAGCGCGGACACTCTTGTCCGCATCGCCGGTTCCTCCGGCGAGATCTTTTTCGTGCTCCGCACTCATGCGGACAGGAGTGTCCGCGCTCCGTTCCTGCAGCATCTTTACTGCGTCGTCGTAATGCAGACGCGGGAACGGAGCGTTTATCGCTTCCAAAATAGATGTGTCGCGTTCGAGTGTTTTTAGTTCCTCGGCTCGGTCGTTCAAAACACGTTCGACGATCGCAAGGATCAGGCCTTCACCGAGATCCATCATGTCTTCGTAAGTAGCATAAGCGACTTCGGGCTCGACCATCCAGAATTCGGTCAGATGGCGACGCGTCTTTGATTTCTCGGCCCGAAAGGTTGGGCCAAACGCATACGATTTACCAAACGCCGCAGCCGTCGCTTCGTTATAAAGCTGGCCGCTCTGAGTTAAATACGCTTTATCGTCTCCGAAATAATCGACCTCAAAAAGCGTCGTGGTGCCTTCGCAAGCAGCGGGCGTGAAGATCGGCGTGTCTGCGAGTGTAAAACCGTTGTCGTCAAAATAATCTCGCACGGCCTTGATAACCGTGTGCCGAACTTTCAATACCGCATGCTGCTTTTTTGAGCGTATCCACAGGTGACGGTTGTCCATCAGAAACTCGGTGCCGTGTTCCTTTGGCGTGATCGGGTAATCGTGGACATTCTGCAGAACCTCGACATCCTTGACATCTACCTCGACGCCGAGCGAAGAACGCTCATCGGCCTTTACAGTTCCGGTTACAATGATCGAAGATTCCTGTCCCAGCGATTTCGCTTTTTCAAAAACTGCTTCGTCGTTACCTTTAAAAACAACGCACTGCACAATGCCCGTGCCGTCGCGCAGCTGCAAAAACACAAGCTTGCCGCTCGAACGCGTGTTATAAAGCCAGCCTTTTAGCGTAACTTCCTCGCC
>JBOGOW010000091.1:0-10456 GCA_050748285.1 Pyrinomonadaceae bacterium | reverse complement strand
CTCGCTGGCTTCGTCCGTCCTACGGAACATTTTTGGTCGGAATGGGAATTTCGAAGTATATGAGGTGCCCGTATCGCCGGTGATCTCCAATGAACCCGATACTTCCGAAAACTCACCAGCTTTTGAGCGAGCGGAGGCTTCCGAAAGTACGCCTCCCGTACAACCACCTTCTTCTTCGGACTTGGTTCGCAATGTCCTCAGCCGTCTGGACGAGAGAAAGGAAAGAGCTTCCGTAGAGCTTGGGATCGGCGTGAACGAAGTTGAGTCGCTGCCTTTCGATCTCTCGGCGCTTGAGAGCGAAGGCATCTTCATGAATATCGACTGCCGAGGATTCGGCAGTCTGGTCAGACAGCTTGAATGGAAAACGCTTGGAGTCAAGCTTCCCGAAAACGCCGCAGTGCGGGTCAGCCCGCCGCGAGCCGGTTTGCTGCCTGATCTCTATCGAAACAAGCTGATGCGCGGAGCGGCTCAGGCTCACAATGCACTGACCAAATATGGTTTCCGCTTCACGCTTTGCGAGACCGTTTGGGGAACGAGCGAGTACAAGTGGATACCGTGGACGGCATTCGAACAATTTGAGCAGACATACTTTCGGGCGTGTGAGACACTGTCCGCCGCCAAGGCTGAAGTGTTTCAGAAATACGATGAAATACTCGCGATTTTGCAGGACAGTTTTTACCAACTCGCCGAGGATTCGGCTGCCCGATTTCAGGCGACAACTGACGTACCGTTCGACCGAGCCGAGTTTATAAACGCGGTTGCGGCCCAGGCCATAGGGATGGTTCCCACCCGGGAAATGATCCGCGACGGGCTAACTATCACGATGAAGCCGAAGGTGATCGTTCTCGGCTCGGAGATGATCGCTGAAAGAAACCTCGCCCGATCTCTTGCACTTGAAACGGCAAAAATGGACACCGAGAGAACCAATCTGGAACTTGAGGTGGACACAAAGCGTCGCATCGAGCAAATGAAGGTCAATGAGGCTGCCGAGGAAACTCGTCGTGAATACGAGGTCAAGGAACGCATCCGCAATATGAAGATCGAAGCCGCAAGACGCGAGGCGGAAGAAGCCGTTTCTCCGGTCAAGGAAGGCTTTGCGCAAATCGCCGCAAAGATCTTTGAGGCGGCAGCGGAAATGTCCGAGCGCATGAAGGACGCGAAGTTCGTCTCCGGATCTCTCGCAAAGCGTGCACGCCAGATGTGCGAGTGGTATCAGCTGATGAACTTTACCGGCGATACTTCGCTCGAAGCTATCCTCGGCAAGCTCGAAAATGCTGCCGGACGCGAGGTTAAGCAGCGCTCTCCCGAGGAGATGAGGACTGTCCTCAACGATCTGCTTCGCATGACTTCCGTTCAATCTAAAAAGCTTCTGGACGAGGATCGGCTGTCGGCTCTGGAGTTTTGATTCCGAGATTCGTCTAAAAAAGGAGCTTCCAAATGGCAAACTTCGATCTAAGCAAGTACAACCCGGTCCACTCCCGGATAGCCGAATTCTATGAAAAATATCCGGACGGCCGCATTCTGACGGAGTTGGCGAGGCTCAACGAGGAAACCGGCTTCGTATGTATAAAAGCAATTATCTTTCGACATGTAGACGATGCCGAACCGAGTGCGACCGGCCACGCCTTCGAGATACGGAGTCAGGGTTATGTGAATGCGACCTCATTCGTCGAAAACTGTGAGACAAGTGCCGTAGGCCGCGGACTTGCAATTCTTGGATTTTCGATCGAGAACGGGATCGCTTCCCGTGAGGAAATGCAGAAGGTCGAGCGGATGACCAATCCCGCAACACCTCAGAACGGCAATAACGGAAAGCTTGCTAGCCGATCCGTTTCGTAATCTTTGAAAATGAATATGTCTGAAAATGAAACGGATGCCCAAAGTATCCGGGCATTCCTGCATGAGCTCGATGTCAGGATCAGGGCTCGCTATCCGCTGATAGCAATAAACACCTACGAGGAAGATCGGGTTCGTGAGTCCCTTATCGATCTTGTGTTTCAGGATCGGCATAAGGAGAAGCCTCTTTACTTCTGGAGCCGCCCCACAGGACTGCAAAAGGTAGTCGATCCAAAAGACGGATTGCAGCAAACTCCCGTAGCGATCGGAGATACTGACGACCCCGAAAGCGTCCTTGGATTCATCGGTGAGCAGAGGACCGGAATCTTTCTCCTTTGCGATTACGCACCTTATATTTCGCCATACGGTCAGGAAGATCCGCTACTTGTCCGGCGCCTTCGCGAAATATCCTGGAAACTCAAATCCACAAAAGCGACAGTCCTTTTCGTCGGACCAAATTTTCCCGATCTCAAAACTCTTGAGAAAGAGGTCACGCAGATAGAGCTCGATCTTCCGAAAGAAAGCGAGATCGAAGAATCGATAGAACTTCAGCTTGAGAACCTCCGATCCAGCGGGCTTGAGATCGATCTTTCCAAAGAGACGCAGGATGCGTTGCTTCAAGCGCTGCTTGGCTTGACGGCGGGAGAGATCAGCAACGTGATCGCAAAGGCGGTCATAAGCTGCAACGGACTAAATCAGGATTCGATCAGCGTCATTCTCGAAGAAAAGAAGAATGTCATCCGCGGAAGCGGTTCACTCACTTACGTTCATCCCGAACCGGCAAGCAATCTCGGCGGTTACAAATCCCTGAGGGCGATCCTTGAGCGGGCCGCATACACCTTCAGCCCACGAGCGAAAGCACGTCACGTCGAACCGTGCAAAGGAATCCTTTTAGTTGGATTGCCGGGTTGCGGCAAGGACCTTTGTAAACGTGTAGCTTCGAGTATAACGAACCGGGCCCTTCTCGATCTTGATTTTGGTTCGATCATGGGCGAGGGCGGAGGTGTTATCGGTTCATCGGCCATGTCTATCAAGCGGGCCTTGTCGATAGCAGGAACCATTAAAGGAATCCTGGGGATCAGCGAATTCGAAAAAGCTGTTTCCGGTATGAAGTCGTCGAACAAGACGGACGGCGGCGAGACGGCACGAACGATCTCCTATCTGCTTAACTGGATGCAGGATAATAAGGATGTTCTTGTATTTGCTACCGCCAACGATGTTCGTGAACTCGAATCGGAGCAGTTTCGCATTGGCAGATTCTCGTACATCCACTTTGTCGATCTGCCCACCAGCGAAGATCGAACTGAGATCTTCAAAGTTCACTTGGCGAAAAGGCAACTTGAGCCTGATCACTTTGATCTCGACAAACTCGTGGAGAAGAGTAAGGACTTCTCGGGAGCTGAGATCGAAGGGGCGGTGAAAGATGGTGTTCTTGAAGCGTTTATCGACGGCGATCGGTCGGCCGAGACGCGTGACATTCTCAAGTCCGTCGATAGTATTACACCGACCGCCCAAATGATGAGCGAAAAGATCGAAGAGATCCGAAAATGGGCCCGCAACAATATAAAAGGGGCGGGAAGAATCGACAACTCGGGAATCGCCGGGAATAGAGGCGACCGGATCTACGAATTCTAAATTTTCAAGGAGGTCAGGGGCGTTATGAGCAAGTACATGACATTTGAATCGCAGTCGTTCGCGAACGGCGAGTTGCTGCTTGAGGCTCTGTCCGAAATAGGCTTCACGGTAGTAACTCAAGGGAAGGACTTGTCGCTCGATGGTTGGGACAAGCGAAATGCTCGAACTGCCGACATCATTATCCGGCGAAGGGATGTGAAAAACCACCATCTTCTGGCAGACATCGGTTTTCAAAAAACGGCATCTGGATATGTCGCGGTGGTCGATGACATGGACCTCGATTACCGGCTCGGAAAGGACTTCGTTGTCAGGCTTCAGAATCACTATCACGAAGCGGCCGCACGAAAGATGGCGAAGAAACTTGGCGGGATTTTGGTAAAGGAGCGGGTCGGCCAGACGATCAAGATCAGAGTCAAATTCTAGCAAGCAGGAAGTATCTATATGCCTGAAATCGAATTCACAATTCATACAGAGACCGGAAATTGCGAAACAAAGATTAACGGTATCCAAGGACCGGTGTGCGAGAAGACCGCGCTCCAATTAAAGGAGGTACTTGGGACGCCGCTAACGGATCGGAAGACGGCCGAGTATCACGTCAAACAGTCAGTGCAGAGACGGGTGGGATCTAATGAATAGAGAAGCAATCTTTGTTCTGGAGCCGGATGCGGGACGCGTTACCATCGAGATTTCCCAGGTTCCGGCACAAGCTGTGAATGATCTTTCGAGTGATCTCGGAAGGCGCGTGAATCTGAACTGTGCGAAGCCAGCTGAGAAGAAGCGATACTTGCCCGTTCTGCAGCCTCATCCGTTAACCGAGGATAAGCTTGAATTAGACTCCTTTTCGATCTGGCTTTACCGGCTTTATCACAATTCGGTAGTGGATGGCCCTGGACGTCGCAGCGTGATTCAAACCGCGGGATGTTCAATTCGCTGTAGTCATTGTTTCGTACCTCAAACTCACGAGCAGGGTCTCGGGACCCTAGTTTCGATAACGTCAATACTACGTGAGGTTGTTGCGAACCGCGCCGGGCACGATGGGGTGACTATCCTCGGGGGAGAGCCATTCGATCAGCCGGAGTCCGTTGCCGAGCTTGTGTCAAGATTGAAGCACCACGGGCTTCACGTCACAGCCTATTCCGGATACACGATCGAGCAGCTAATTCAGAAACGACTACCAAGCATCGATTACATCCTGACACATATCGATATCCTCATCGACGGTCCTTTCATCAGCGAAATGCGTGATGGGGCAGGTGAGTATCGCGGTTCGCAAAACCAACGGTTCATACATTCTCGTTAGGCATTCTTACCCTTCGATTTTAAGCGCTGGTGCATGATTCTTCCACTGGTTCGAAAGTCGACCAACTCTGAGAGTGTAACTTGCGACACTGCGGTAGGAAATACAAGTTTTCATCGATATAAACCTCCACAACGATTAGGCACGCTTGTTGCGATACCTGGCAAAGAGGTATTTATATGCACAACTCCATAACAACCGAGAAACTTGCGTACTCTATCGAAGAGCTCGCCGCCTTATCCACACTATCTGCGCCCAAGATTCGTAAAGACATTAGAAACGGAAAACTGTCGAGCACAAAAAAGGGAACACGCCGCATTATCCTTCGCGACGAGGTGATGCGCTATTTAAGTGCAGACGACGCCGACTCCAGTGACGGGCAACCACCAAACGACCGGATATAACCGGCAGACCATTCTCGTAATTAGGAAGCCCGCACGATGGCATTGTACAAACGCGGAAATGTCTACTGGACGGACGTGATTGTGAATGGCGTCCGCTATCGGGAATCCTTAGGGACAAGCGACGGTCGAAAGGCTCCGGGACTTGAGCGAGAGCTAGTAGTTAGATTGCAAAACCGCGCCCCGGATCCCACGCCGAAAAGCAAACAGTTGGGATCCCTCTCTGTAGCCGAAGCGATCGACACATACATTTTGTACCGGGCTCCGCAAGTATCCAAGAGAATGGTGGATTACTGGCGGGAGCAATCTCGGCCCCTCATCAAATCTGCCGCCTTCCACGCGTTGCCGCTTAAAAAGATCAGGCCAACTCACATTTCTGAATATCAAGCAGAACGCTTAGCGAAAGGCCGTGCTCCTAAAACGATAAATGGTGAAGTGTCTGTTTTGCGGCAACTGCTCAAGCACGCCAAACTATGGTATCAGTTTGTTGACGATTACAAACCAATACGGAATACCCGCCCGCCTGTAGGACGAGCCTTAACATCTGCTGAACTAGAGGCTCTTTTCACCGTTGCCCGAACGAGAAGCGACTGGACGTACGCTTACACTGCCGCTACCCTCGCGTTTTTCTGCGGCCTTAGAGCGTGCGAGATAAAGGGACTCCAATGGAAAGATATCGATCTCGAGAACGCGAACCTGCAAATCCGTCGGTCCAAAACGCCAGCTGGCTGGCGCTCGCCCTCGTTGAATAATGTCTGCCTTTCCGCTCTTACCGATCTGCGCCAAAGCGTCTCGGAGTTCATACCGATCCATCCCGACCACTACGTCTTCCCGTGGCACGGCCGTCAGCAAATGATCGATCCAACCAAACCGATGACATCCTGGCGGAGTGCTTGGAGATCCATCTTAAAAGCTGCCGGACTGCAAGGCGTACGCTTTCACGATGGTCGTCACACCGTCGTCACGACGCTTGCGGAGAAGGGCATACCTGATTGGGTCATCCAGGCCCAGGTAGGTCACGTCGACCCGCAGATGATGAAAACGTACAGTCATATTCGCCGCGAAGCACTGAAGAACGCCGCTCGAGTTCTCGAGCCAGCTAAGCCCAAAATTCTCGACGAAACATCAGATCAAAAACTCTAGATCGACCAGCTTATCAAGGACATAATGAAAAGTTATGTCACAATCTACGTCACAATGCAGGAACGGGCACCCAAAAGGTGCCCGTAACTTGTTGTAAACATTGGCTCCGCAGGTAAGACTCGAACTTACAACCCTTCGGTTAACAGCCGAATGCTCTGCCATTGAGCTACTGCGGAATGTATTTCGCACGCAAAGGGCGAACTTAAAGGTTAGGAATTTCATTTAGTGTTGTCAAGTTTTGGATTGCCGCTTTCGAAGTTTCGGCAAAGTCATTTAGAATGTTTGAAATTGACGAATTCGGAGAACGATTCTGATAACGATCACACCATCGCTTTTGTACGATTATCTGAAATGTCCGCACAAGGTTTGGCGCGACGCGCATGGCCCGAAGGGTGAATTTGTCGATGAAGACAATCCGTTTCTCAAACTGCTCTGGGAACGCGGCGTTCAGCACGAAACGGATATCATCGAAAATTTCGGTTTTGAATTCGTCGATTGCAGCCGCGGTTCCGATGCGGAGCGGATCGAAAAGACGAATCAGGCGCTTGCCGAACGGGCGGAGTATATCTATCAGGGAGTTCTGGCTCACGGTGACCTTTTCGGTATCCCTGATCTGCTGCATTTCGACGGAAGCGAGTACATTCCGATCGAGATAAAATCCGGCTCGGCCGAAGAAGGCTCCGACGAAACCGGTGACGGCGGAAAGCCGAAAAAGCATTACGCCGTCCAACTCGCGCTTTACGCGGAAATTCTGAATCGACGCGGTTTGAACGATTCGCGGCAGGCGTTCGTTATCGATGCGACCGGCGAACGCACGAAGTATGATCTCTCTGCCGCGCAAGGGCCGCGAACGCCCGAAACCTGGTACGAACTTTACGAACGAGTGCGAAGTGAAGTTAGCTTGCTGTTGGCGAACGAGACAAGCAACGATCCGGCAATGTGCTCGTCTTGCAAGGACTGCGGTTGGTATGCTTCGTGCAAAAAATGGGCTGCTGAAAATGACGACCTGACGCAGCTTTTTTACGTCGGGCGAACTGTGCGCGACACGCTTCGCCGCGACCTCGAAACATCGCGGATCGCCGATATTATCGCGCAGGATGTTGATATGCTCGCTGCGAAGAAAAAGTCCGACAAGACGTTTTTGAAAGGCATCGGCGAGTCCTCGCTCGCAAAGATTATCCTTCGCGGGCGGTTGATGAAAAACGGATCGGAACCCGTGATGCACGCGGCCTTTCCGTTTCCGAAAGCTGCGACCGAACTTTTCTTCGATATCGAATCCGACCCGACTCAGGATTTCGTCTATCTCCACGGTTTTTGGGTTCGCGATTCCGATGGAGGGCGATTTGTCGAATTCACGGCCCGCGAGCTTTCGCCGGCGGCCGAAATGAAAGCATGGGCCGAGGCGATAGGCTTTATTCGTTCCTTCAGCGCGGACGAGATGGCGATCTATTATTATTCGAGTTATGAGAAATCGACCTATCGCCGAATGCGTCGAAAATTCCCGGAAGTTATTGCCGAAGATGAACTCGAAGAGATATTCGAGCATACGAACGCGATAGATCTTTATTCGGTCGTTACGAAAATGACCGATTGGCCGCTCGGAAGTTATGGGATAAAGGCGATCGCTCAGTATCTTAAATTTAAATGGCGAGACGAAACGCCTTCGGGTGCGCTGTCGATCCAATGGTTTAATGAATATTTGACGACCGGAAACAACGCGTTGCTCAACCGCGTGCTCGAATATAACGAGGACGACTGCAAGGCGACGATGGCAGTGAAAGATTATCTGAAACAACGAATGGAGGCGATGTAAGTTATGGCAAAATATGAATTGAAAACACGCAAAACCGACGCCAGCGTTGAAGTGTTTCTTAATTCTATAGAGAACACGGAACGCAGAACCGATGGATTTCGCGTGCTTGAGATGTACAAAAGGCTTACCGGCGAGCAGCCAAAAATGTGGGGCCCGGCGATCATCGGTTTTGGTGATCAAAAATATAAATATCCTGACGGACGCGAGATGGATTGGATGGCCGCCGCTTTCAGCCCGCGAAAACAAAACCTTACTTTGTATGTCGTTTGCGATTCGCCGAAACAGCCCGCGCTTCTTGAAAAGCTCGGCAAACATTCGACAAGCGTCGCCTGTCTTTACATCAAACGCCTTTCTGACATCGACGAAAAGGTGCTCGAATCGATCATCAAGGATGCGTACAAACACATCAAGAAATCGTCGAAAGCGGATTAGTCGGCCGAGAATCTGTTTCGTTTCTGCAAGCGGCTTCTGTGTTTCTGCGAAACGCGTGAAACGCGCGAAACCTTTGAAACGCCTGCAACAAATGAAACGCGTGAAACGGGTCATTCCTTCACCACCTTTAGACAGCGGTTGACGGTTGCGGCCGAAACGCCGAGTTCGGCTGCGATCTGACGCTGGGTCATAAATTTCTTATTCAGTTCGAGCACCTTTTCGATCAGGATCATCCGTTCCGGTTCGAGCGGCGAGCTCATCCAGCCGATATGGTCGCGTTCGTCGCCGTTTCCTTCGAAGACAAATCCAAGAAAGCAGACTTCTTTACAAAGCCGGATCGTCGCGACCTCGGTATAGGATTCGCGGGCGGCGGCGTTGCGGCGTTTTACGGTTTTCAGATAACGAAAGTCGGTGCCGCGGCGCGAGTTTCCCATTGCAAATATGCTGTCGGCAAAATTTGCGAGCATTTTCGACCCTTGCAGATCGTTGATCGTTAGCGGTGCATGGACATAGCGTTTCGGCGTATGCGCTAGGACGAGGATCGAAAGTTTCTGCTGCCGTTTCAGACGCAGAAGCGCCTTCATGACGCGGGCAGCGGTGTTACCGATCTGCGATGAATTATTGAGCCAGGTGATGTTATCGATAATGACGACGTTCGCGCCCGAAAATTCGATAAATTCGACCATTGAGTTGGTCAGAAACGCGGTATAGTCCGGCAAGTCGGGCGGAATCTCGAAGTTTGAATGCGGCTGGCAGCGGATAAAATTTACATGAAACGGGAATTGGGCGGGGCGCTCGAAATCGTCGTGCGAATAGCGGCGCTCGAATTGTTGGTCTGTCAGTTCGAGATCGAAATAGACGACACGCTGCGGGCTTGCGTCGAGCGCGAACGGCCCGAATGGAACGCCCGATGCGATCGACTGCGCGATCTGGGCGGCAAGGATGCTTTTCCCGGCTCCGGTATCTGCATAAAGGATCGCAAGTTCATCAGCATGCCAATGTTCGCCGAACAACCTTTCCGCTCCCTTTGCGTGCAGCGTAGCCGAAAAGAATCCGCGTGCCGGACGAGCCGAGAAAAGATTGTCATAGCGATAAAAATCGAGCTTTGGCAGCAGTTCGTCGGAAAGCGAATGGAGATAATGATAATTCGGGACGGCATCGGCAGCCGAAAGGTTTTGTCGTTCGCCGCCATCGCGGGAATTTGGCGATGGCTCGGCGCCTGCAGCGATCAGGGCATTGTGCTCCTGAACCTTATCGGATTCAAACCGACGGGCGCGAAAATGTTCATCGGGACGAGACGTTTCTTCAAACAAAAACGGATACCGCTCGGCCGCCTCAGCCTCTTCATCAAACGTTTCATCATCATCATCCGGTGCGGGAAATTTTTTCACGATCCAAGTTTGAACCGATCCGGAAAATTATGGAACACCAATATGCGCGAAACGCGCGATATGCATAAAATGCGCGCGTTTGGAATGAATGGTTTTGCACAGTGATCTCCGGCGGCCCAGGGATTTTTCGGGCTGTGCCCGCCGATGTGCGGAAAGGTTTCACCTTTCCGTCCGATTATACTACCAGAATTGTTGGGAGGCTGCGCCTCCGATACTTGAAGCGCAGCCTCCCAAGATTTTAGTGGAGGCTTACGGAAAGGCACAGCCTTTCCGCTCATCGGGCGGCATCAGCCGCAAAACCTCATGGATTAACTTAAAAGCATATATGTTCAAATACTCATTGAGAGCTTTGAAAAACCCATGGTAAAAGTAGCATATAAGTGTGTGAAAGTTTAAAATTAGGGAATGGAAAACAGACAGATGAATTTAATGGATTCGGTAATGGGATTTAGCCGTCGGCGGAAGGTGAGCAAGGCGGTAGGGACAATGAACGAGATTGAGGCTCTGG
>JBOGOW010000090.1:0-10465 GCA_050748285.1 Pyrinomonadaceae bacterium | reverse complement strand
GTTGTCGATTTCACGCCTTCGTTGTAACCTTTAGACCAGCATTTTGTATTTACTTCAGCGTCGAAGGTTTGATGAATCCGATCACTCGTTTTTTATCCGAACTCCAGGAAGTCAGCCTTTTGATATGGCGGTCGTTCGTCAGTCTTTTTTCACGTCCGCGATACGTTGCCGAAACGATCTTGCAGATGGATTTGATCGGCGTCGGCTCTTTGCCAATTGTGCTGTTGACCGGCCTTTTTACGGGCGGTGTTCTTGTTCTTCAAGTCTTTCCTACACTTCAGTATTACAGCATTCAAAATGAAGCCGGAAATTCTGTTGCTACATCCTTGATACGCGAACTCGGCCCGGTTTTAACCGCATTGATGGTTTCCGGGCGAATAGGCGCATCGATCTCGGCCGAGCTCGGTTCAATGGTCGTTTCGCAGCAGATCGACGCTATGCGTGCGCTCGGCACCGATCCGATACGCAAACTCGTTACGCCGCGCCTGATCGCGCTGATCTTTATGCTGCCGCTTTTGACCGTTGCGGCTGATATTCTCGGCTTGTTCGGCGGCGGCATTATTGCATCATGGATATACAATCAGGACGGGCAGGTTTTTGCCACGTCAGTCCGCGTCGGAATTTCGACCTCCGATCTTGTCAGCGGCCTCGTAAAACCGTTTTTCTTCGGTTTGATAATCGGGGCAGTCGCCTGCCACAAGGGTTTGACCACGACCGGCGGAACCGTCGGCGTCGGGCGTTCGACAACGAACGCTGTCGTAATCGGCTCAATCTGGGTAATTATTTTTGACTTTTTTCTATCAAAAGCGATGCAGTATTTGCTTGATCTGGGACAGCTTTAACGAAATATTTTGGAGAATTTCGACACAATCGACACAAATCTTGATTCCGGGCGTATCGGCCGGCCATTCGACGGTGACCATAGGCTGACACCGGCTATCGAATTTCAACAAGTCTCGCTCGCGTTCGATGACAAACTGATCCTCGATAACATTGACCTCACCGTGCGTCGCGGCGAGTGCAAGATAGTGCTCGGACGAAGCGGCGGCGGTAAATCCACGATAATACGACTTATTCTCGGCCTTCTAAAACCCGATTCGGGACGGATATTCATTGACGGTGAAGACATCACGGAGCATACCGAGATCGAGATGATGCCGGTACGGCAAAAAATCGGGATGGTCTTTCAGGAAGGCGCGCTTTTCGACAGCCTTTCGGTTTACGAAAATGTCGCATATCGGCTGCGCGAACAGAAACGCGACGAGGACGAGATCGAAACCGAAGTTACGCGAATGCTCGAATTCGTAGATCTTGCCGAAGCCATCGACAAGAAGCCGATCGAGCTTTCAGGCGGGATGCGCCGCCGCGTCGGGATTGCCCGCGCCTTGATCGGCGATCCATCGATAGTTTTATTTGACGAACCGACTGCCGGTCTCGATCCGCCGACGGCTCGCACGATCTGCGAACTTGTTATCAAACTCCGCGATCTGCAGGACGTTTCGTCGATTTTCGTAACGCACGAGATGAATAACGTTGCAAATCTATCGTCGGAATATGCTACCGTAAACGAACAAGGTCGAGTTATCTTCGAGAAAGAAGGCGATAAACTGTGTCTCATCAACACCGAGGTTACAATGCTGCGGAATGGCGAGATAATTTTTAGCGGAACGGATGAGCAGCTGCGCCTGAGCGACGATCAATATGTTACACGGTTTGTGAAGGGCGAGAGGTAATCGGGCAGTTATGGTACAAACACGCAAATCCTTTGGTTGGAGTCAGTTACGGGTAGGCATTTTTGTGCTTTTCGGCCTCGTGATACTTGGATTTCTCATCCTGAATTCGACGGGCGATTTCAATCCTTTCCAAAAGAAATTCCACCTAAAAGTGCGTCTCGGAGCGGCCGACGGTTTGCGTGAAGGTTCGGAGGTGCAGCTAGCAGGCATGAGGATCGGCAAAGTTGATACGGTTCTTTTATTACCCGCAGGCGGCGAAACAATGTCCAAGATAGAGGCAAGCCTTACTGTCGATAACGATATAAACGGGACACCTGTTTCTGAACGCATTCGAACCGATTCCGTAGCTCAGCTTGTGGCTGTTTCATTGCTTGCAAGCGACAAATTGATCAACATTGTACCGGGAACTTCAAAAGGTTCTGCCATCGTGGAAGGTTACGTTCTTGAGGCCAAGACCGCTACTTCGATAAACAATTTAACCGAAACCGGCGATCAGCTCCTTCAGCAAATAAACGCGCTTGCCATTCCAGCAAACGAGATACTTCAAAAAGCTAATCGCGGCGAAGGCACGCTTGGGCGTGTAGTAAACGACGAATCGCTTTACCGCAATCTGGACACCACAATCGCAGAAGCAAAAACGACGATAAAACAGCTTCAAGCGACACTCGCAAAGGTTAATAACGGCGAAGGCACCGCCGGAAAGCTGATCAATGACAAGTCGCTTTATGACAATCTGAACAAAACCGTCTCGCAAATCGAAGCGATAACAAACGAGATCCGCGCCGGAAAAGGCACTGCCGGCAAGATCGTCAACGATGACGAACTCTATATTGAAACCAAAGCCGCTATTACCGATCTTCGCAGCGCCGCAGCAAAAATAAATGGCGTTCTCGATGATATAAATGCCGGCAAAGGAACCATCGGCAAGCTGTTTCAGGACGACAAGCTATACGGCGATGCGTCGGTAACGCTGGATCGTTTTAACAGAGCCGCAACCCGAATCGAATCGCTTATTGCCGATGCCCAAGCCGGAAAAGGCACGATCGGGCGTCTGGTAACCGATGATTCCCTTTTTAACAACGTCAATTCGACCGCTGCGAGCATCAATAAATTCTCCGATGAAGGCACACGCCTTCTGAACGATTTTCGAGCAAATCCAAAAAAATTCCTGACAGTAAAACTAACCCTTTTCTAATTCTGAAATTGACGCAGATGTTTTAGGTGTGTATATTATGCTTCTATGCATTAAATATACATAATAAGATGTATATTATGCGAGGTTGGATGGATAAACACGCGCGTCAACAACTACTGTTGGATATAGTATCAGCGAAGCCGATCAACCGGCAGGATCAACTCGTTCGGCTGCTTCGAAAAAACGGTCACGCTGTTACGCAAGCAAGCGTATCGCGCGACCTTGAAGAGCTCGGCATTTCCAAGGTGTTGGGCACTTATCGAACGCACGATAGCAATGGGAAAGGAAATGCTTTTGGTGTCGTTCGATTTGACACGTCCGGCGATAATTTGATCGTTGCGCGTTGCGGTTCGGGACTTGCTTCGGCATTTGCCGTTCGTTTGGATGCGGCGATGATCGACGGCATTGTTGGCACTATAGCCGGCGACGATACTGTGTTTATTGCGGTCGCCGACAAAACGGTTCAGCATAAAATTATCCCGAAATTGATAGAATTATTCGATGGGACATGAGAAAAAAATAAGAGCAGCGATTTTTGGCGGTTCGGGATACGGCGGAAGCGAGCTTTTGCGCATTCTATTGTTTCATCCGAATGTCGAGATCCTGCTGGTTACAGCAAACGAACACGCCGGCAAAGCCGTAACTGAAGTCCATAAAAATCTTAGAGGTTTAACTGAACTTCGCTTTGAAGCTGCGTCCAACGATTTTTCCCGACTGAAAGACATCGATATAGCCTTTTTTGCGCTCCCGCACGGTCAGGCAATGAAATCAGTTCCGAAATTATCGAAAAATATAAAAGTGATAGACCTTTCAGGCGATTTTAGGATCGACGATGCTGAGATTTTCAAGAAATTCTATAAATCGGATCACGCCGGAGAAATGCAGGCCGAGTTCGTCTATGGTTTGACCGAAACGAATAGAGATGCGGTCAAAGCGGCTCAATATATAGCCAATCCGGGCTGTTTTGCCACAGCTGCGATTTTGGCACTCGCTCCAATGGTGAATAGCGGTCTTTTGAACGGAAATATCATCGTTGATGCCAAAACAGGATCG
The DNA here is from genome assembly GCA_050748285.1 of Pyrinomonadaceae bacterium. Taxonomy (GTDB): domain Bacteria; phylum Acidobacteriota; class Blastocatellia; order Pyrinomonadales; family Pyrinomonadaceae; genus OLB17. The sequence goes on along the minus strand of JBOGOW010000090.1, from coordinate 6,484 downwards.
TCCGGTTCCGGCACCAAAGCCGCTGCGAATACTCATCATCCAAAGCGCATGAATTCGTTTTACGCGTATAAACCGTTTAGTCACCAACATTTACCGGAAATTCAGCAGCATCTTAGCAAAATTTCAGTATTTGATAGAGAAATTGTTTTTATGACGCACAGCTTACCGGTGTCCCGCGGAATATTTGCGTCGTGCTATCTTCAAACAACAGTTGAGGTTACGAACGAAGACCTCATAAACTTATTTAAGAACCATTACAAAGATTCGTTCTTTGTTCGGTTTGTTGACGGATCGCCCGATATCAACTGGGTAAAGAACACGAATTTTTGCGATATCGCAGTGAATACAAGCGGAAAAAACGTCGTCGTTTTTTCCGCGATCGACAATTTGGTCAAAGGTGCTGCCGGTCAGGCGGTTCAGAATATGAATCTTATGTTTGGTTTGGAAGAAACGACCGGACTTGTTTTTACGGGAAGCAATCCGTAAGTGCAATATGAATTTTGACGAAATTCAAACCCTTGAAGACGCATATCAGGTCGCGACGTACAAGAAAATGAGCATCGCCGTAGAACGCGGTGAAGGTTCGTGGGTTTGGACGAGCGACGGCGAAAAATATCTCGATCTCTATGGCGGCCACGCAGTTTGCGCGACCGGCCATTCGCACCAGCACGTTGTTAATGCGATCCGTGAACAAGCCGAAAAAATGCTTTTCTATTCGAATTTGGTTTATTCGGAAATTCGAGGCCGAGCCGCCAAAAAATTGGTTTCGATTGCTCCAAAATCGCTTACCAAAGCTTTTTTCTGTAATTCCGGCACGGAAGCGAACGAGAACGCGATGCGGATGGCGAGAATGTCAACCGGCCGGGAAAAGATCATTTCATTTTCAGGTGGATTCCACGGTCGAACCGCGGATGCGATCTCCGCAACATTTCTTGGTAAATATCGCGATATTGGCAAACCTAACGTTCCTGGCCATTTATCAGCTGTGTTTGGCGATATTGAAAGCGTCCGTTCCGTTGCCGACCGCGAAACTGCGGCGATAATTCTTGAACCAATTCAGTCAATGGCGGGCGTCATAGAAGCTGACCCGCTGTTTTTCCGACAGATTCTCGATTTATGCGACGAGCAGGGCATTATTCTTATTTTCGATGAAGTCCAAACAGGGATCGGCCGAACTGGAAACTGGTTTTTCGCTGGCAGCGATCTCGCGGACTATGTCGAACCGGACATCATTACGCTTGCGAAATCGCTCGGCAGCGGAGTTCCTGTTGGAGCCTGTTTGGTTAATGAAAAGGTCTCGGCGAACATCAAGATCAATGATCTCGGAACAACATTCGGCGGCGGAATGCTCGCGATGGCCGCAGTTATTGCGACACTCGAGGCCATCGAAAACGACGGCATGATCGCCAACGCGAAAGCCTTTGAAAATTCTCTTCGTGAAGGAACGCGGACATTCCTGTCCGCTTCGTCCGGTATGCGGACAGGAATGTTCGCGATCCGGGGGAAAGGCTGTCTTCTTGGCATAGAATTCGACGAACCATGCGATCCGATTCAGGCAAAACTTCTTGAAAGCAAGATCATCACCGGTACATCGAGCGATCCGAAGGTTTTGCGTCTGCTGCCGCCGTTAAATGTAACGGTCAAAGAGGCAGAGCTTTTAATAGGAGTGCTTTCAATTTGAATAGCTTTCTAAAGACATCGGATATTTCGCGCGAAGCACTCGAAAAACTGCTGTCGAAAGCCGCGCAATTTAAGCGTGGCGAGATCAGCGAAATGCCGCTCAAGGGTAAATCCGTCGCGCTTGTTTTTTTCAATCCGAGTCTCAGAACGCGGGCGTCGATGCAGGTTGGGATTTACGAACTTGGTGGAAATGCGGTGATTCTTGAACCCGGCGGGACGTCGTGGACGCTAGAGCATCGCGAAGGCGTCGTCATGGATGGCGATAAAACGGAGCATATAAAAGAATTTGTTCGTGTTTTAGAAAGGTATGTTTCGGCGATCGGTGTGCGGACATTTGCAGAATTGAAGGATTGGGAAACCGAGCGGACCGATCCGATATTAAATGCGTTTGCTAAATACGCATCGGCGCCGATCATCAATCTCGAATCGGCGATGCATCATCCGTGTCAGGCAATGGCCGATATGATGACGATCCGCGAAAAGCTCGGCCCGGAAAAGAAAAAGGTTTTGCTCACGTGGGCATGGCACCCGAAGCCGCTGCCGATGGCCGTGCCGAACAGCTTTGCTCTCGCCGCAGCACAATTCGGCCACGATCTGCAAATAGCACATCCGAAAGGCTACGAACTCGATGAAGACTTGTTGTCCGAAATTGATAAACACGCGGGCGAAAACGGCGGAAGTATTGAATTCACAAACGATGTTGAAGCGGCTTTCGATGGAGTCGAGGTTGTTTATGCAAAGAGCTGGGGAAGCAAGAATTTCTATGGCGATGCCGATGCGGATATACGTGAACGAGCTGCATATCGCGATAAATGGATAGTCGATGAATCGAAAATTGCACGGGTGAATAACGCAATTTTCATGCACTGTCTTCCAGTCCGACGGAATGTGATCGTGACGGATGAAGTTCTAGATTCACCCAATTCGGTTGTCATTGACCAAGCCGAAAATCGTCTGCACGTTCAAAAAGCCATAATAATGGAGTTATTGCAGAAGCCCGCACGTTAGTAAGGGCGGGACATTCAACATATCGCCCTTGCTTACGCGCGGGCTTTTGCAAAAGAGGGTATATGAATATCGAGACCTTAGATCTGCTCCGTGAAGCTCTTCCATACATACGCCGTTTCAAAGGCAAGACTTTTGTCGTGAAATTTTCGGGTAAGGTTACTGAGGATAAATCGATTCTCATCTCGCTGGCAGAGGAACTTGCGTTGCTGCATCAGGTCGGCATTCGCGTCTGCGTTATCCACGGCGGCGGCAAGCAGTTGAACGAACTCGCGCAGAAATTGGGCGTCGTGCAAACCGTCGTCGAGGGACGCCGCGTAACCGACGACGACACGCTTGAGCTCGCAAAGATGATCTTTCGCGGCAAGATCAACACTGAAATTCTTTCGGCATTGCGTCATCGCGGCGTCGATGCGGTCGGCCTTTCGGGGTTGGACGGCGGCGTTATTAAGGCGATGCGCCGTCCGCCGACAGACGTCCTAAATAAAGAAACCGGCGAGACACAATCCGTCGATTTCGGCCATGTCGGCGACATTGTCGATGTCGATGTTCACCTTGTGAATTTACTTCTTGACGGCGGTTATCTGCCGGTAATTTCGTCGCTCGGTGCTGACGACGACGGAAAGATCTATAACATAAACGCTGACACGATCGCCGCAGAGATCGCTATCAGCCTAAAGGCGGAAAAATTATTGCTGCTATCGGATGTCAATGGAATTTATGCAGATCCTAATGACGAAAAGACAAAAATAAATCGTTTGACTTTGACCGAAGCGGAAGAAATGATCGCAAACGGCACAGCGACCGGCGGGATGATCCCAAAACTTCAAAGCCTAATTTCCCTGCTCCAACGCGGCGTGCGTTCCGCTCATATAATGAGCGGAACGATGCGGAATGCGATTCTTTCGGAAGTGTTTACAGATGAAGGGACGGGGACGATGCTTATTGCAGAAGCCCGCACAGAGTAAGGGCGAATTTAGGATTTCATTTCGCCCTTACTCTGTGCGGGCTTCTGCAATATTGGTGCTCAGGGCGAGACTCGAACTCGCACGGATTACTCCACACGCCCCTCAAACGTGCGCGGCTACCAATTACGCCACCTGAGCGAACCGATTTGGGATTTTGGATTGCGGATTTCCGCAACAAAACCAACCGATCAAACCGGCACAAATAACAAAGAACTATTGATTCGGCGGTGAATTTGACTCTGCATTTGCCGGAGCATCGGCATTCGCTTGCGGAGATGTCTTTACATCTGTAACCGGAGCCGCATTTGCGTCAGTTGTCGGAACAGCGGCGTTCGCGTTTGCATCGGGTTCTGTTACCGGAGCAGTATCGGTCGGCGTATCGCCGGCACTTTGCAGCACCGAGATATTTCCCTGCAATGCCGGCATTGAGATCAGAAGCGCCGAAAGCATAAACACCGTTGCGGCTGCGATCGTGATCCTCGAAAGTACCGATGCTGTTCCGCGCGGAGCAAAGGCCGCGTTCGAAATATTGCTCGTAAACAGTGCTCCGGCATCCGTTTTTCCCGGCTGCAAGAGTACCGAGCCGATCAGCAGCACGCACGAAACAAAAAACAATGTGTATAAAACGTATAACAAACTGATCTATTTCCCCGCTCAAAGCCGCCTAAAGGCGGAACTCCGAACTATTTGTAATTCACGATTTTTGCGAAGCTCTCCGCTTCCAAACTTGCACCGCCGACCAACGCGCCGTCAACATCTTCCTGCGACATCAAGGTCGCGATATTGTCCGGTTTAACCGAACCGCCGTATAGAATCCTTATCGCGTTCGCCGCATCCGACCCATGCGTTTCGCTCAAGACGCCGCGAATGAAACCGTGCATTTCTTGAGCCTGTTCAGGCGTGGCGGTTTTATCCGTACCTATCGCCCAGACAGGCTCGTAAGCGATTATAATACGTTCCAGGTCGGAAACTGTCAAACCCGACAGGCCGCCTTGAAGCTGCGCTTTTACCACCGATTCGGCATTGCCCGCTTCCCTGTCCGCGAGCTGTTCGCCAACACAAACTATCGCCGTCAAACCCGCGGCTAATGCTGCCATCGTTTTCCAATTCACCGTTTCATCAGTTTCGCCATAAAATTGACGGCGTTCCGAATGTCCGATAATAGCGTGTGAGCATCCGGCGTCCTTCAACATCACCGGCGCTACTTCGCCGGTTTGCGCGCCAAAGTCGTTTTGTATTGCACAATCCTGTGCGGCAACTTGTATATTCGAACCGTCAAGCCGATCAGCAACGGATTTCAACGCGGTAAATACGGGTGCGATAATGACTTCGCAATGTGTCGCATTTGCAACCAATGATTTCAAAGCCACGGCAGTATCGACCGACTCACTTAGCAGCTTATACATTTTCCAATTTCCGGCAAGCACGGATTTTCTCATACCGCTAAGTTATCAAAATCGCGCATCAAAGGCTAAAGCGTGGCAAACTAATGAATCGGGTGTTATTCTCAAACTATTGATGCAAAAGGGGAAATTGTGAATGAATAATGGTTTTGCGCCTCCGCGGCGTGTGGTTATAACAGGTATGGGCTGCGCGACTCCGATCGGCATCGGGCGCGACGCATTTTGGAATTCGCTCACGTCTGGTGCAAGCGGCGTTCGGCGAATCGAGAGTTTCGATGTTTCGGGGCAATCGGTAAAAATTGCGGCTGATGTTCCGAATTTTGACTGGGAATCGCATATCGATCCGAAAGACCGCAAGCACGTTCCTCGAACAGTGCCGCTGGTTCTGGCCGCTGCACGCGAAGCTCTTTCAGACGCAAAGATCGACGTCGAGAATATGGAGTTGGAATCGCGTCGCTCAATCGGAGTTGAGATCGGCACCGGCGGCGGCGGTCTCGCGTTTACCGAAAGGCAGTATTCATATTGGTACGTCGGGCCGCGACACCAAGCGAGCGTTTACACAATTCCATCGTCAACACACGGCGGTTTGTCATCTGAAATTTCGATGGCATTCGGCCTTCGCGGTCTTTCGCACGTTGTCTCAACCGGCTGTACGAGTTCGACCGATGCGATCTTTTACGCGGCCCAGCATATCGCTTACGGTAGGCAAGATACAATGATCGCCGGCGGCGTCGATGCGCCGCTTGCACCCGGAATTCTGGCGGCGTTCGATTTAATGACCGTCCTCACCAAAGCATGGAATGACGAGCCACATCGTGCTTCTCGCCCGTTTTCAAAAGATCGTTCCGGCATTGTGCTTGGCGAAGGGTCGTTCGTTTACGTGCTCGAAAATCTTGAATCTGCGCTCGAACGAAACGCGACGATTTATGCGGAGATCGCGGGTTATGGAGCTACGTGCGACGCGTATCACCGCGTGCGTCTCGACGACAGCGGCATCGAACCGGCGCGTGCAATGTCGATCGCTTTGCACGACGCTGGGATTCAAGCGGACGACGTAAATTACGTAAACCTCCATGGAACTTCGACTGCTTTGAACGACAAAATAGAAACTGCCGCAATGAAGATTGCGTTGGGCGACGATGCGTTTCGAATTCCGATGTCGGCAACGAAATCGCAGATCGGACATCCGCAAGGTGCAAGCGGGGCGGCCGGAATAGGTGCCGCGTTGTGTGCGATCAATACGGGAAACATTCCGCCGACGATAAATCTCGATGAAGCCGATCCCGAATGCGATCTTGACTCTGTACCAAACGTTTCGCGTAAAGCAGAAGTGAATGTCGCTCTTTGCAATTGCATCGGTTTCGGTTCGAAAAACAGTGCTCTGATACTTAAAAGATACGATTCATAAAATGTTCAGCCGATTCGAGA
>JBOGOW010000089.1:0-10587 GCA_050748285.1 Pyrinomonadaceae bacterium | reverse complement strand
GAGCATAATGTTCATTACGCCAATGCCGCCGATCAACAGACCGATCGATGAAATGACAATCATCGCAAGAGCGACGCCTGCGGTGATGGATTGAAACTGTTCGATAATGCTGTCAGCAGTTGCTGTGGAGAAATTGTTCGGTTTTCCAAACTCGACCTTTCGCCTTATTCGCAGCAGATCGACGATTTGATCGCGTGCCTGTTGAACGCGGCCTTCTTTCGCAAGAGCGAGGATAAAAATATCATCCGCATTCGGTTTGATCCTAAGTGCAGAATCGAACGGCATGTAGATCGAATTACTTTCGTCGTTATTGCCGCCGCCGCCGCCCAGAAGCTGCGCCTTTTTTTCCAGCGACCCGACGATCAGAAACGGGCGTCCGTTTACTTCAAGCGTTTGGCCTATCGGGGATTCATAAGGAAAAAATGTATCTTTGACCGTTGCGCCGATCAAGCAAACGTCTTTCTTGAAATCGACCTCGGTTTGCGTGAACCAGCGTCCTTCGATCAGTATTTCCGTTTCGGCCTTTTCGATCTCGGGCAGTGTGCCGCTCAATTGGATATTCGATGTCTGCTGTCCTTTCGCAGACACAACGGTGCGGTTGCCAAAAAATCCGCTGGAGACATTCAAGAAAGGAACGGAGGTTTCAACTTCAGAAAGTTTCCGAAGGGCTAAGGCATCCTCAAGTGTAAGATCGGGACGCATCCTTTCTTCGCGTGAAGGTCTTCCAAAACTTAAGCCGAGCTCGCGTTTGTGAATAAAGATGGATCGAGTTCCGAAAGCTTTGATCTGCTCTTCAAACGCGAGTCCGATCCCGGAGATGATCGACGATATCAGCATAACCGTGATTACGCCAACAACGACCCCGATGATCGTCAGAAACGAGCGCAGTTTATTGCCGCGCAGCGTGTCGAGTGCCATCTTCAGGTTTTCGTAAAATCTGCTTGCAATTACCTTCATTTAATCTGCCCGAAGAGCTTCGATCGGGTCTAACTGTGCAGCCTTCCATGCTGGAAAAAGTCCGGCAAGAATGCCAACGCCGGCCGAAACGCCGATTGCCAATACAGCCGCCCACCACGGAATGCGTGTGGGGAAAACGAAAGTCGTGATCAGATAGCCGATGATCATCGCCAGGACCAATCCGGTTATTCCGCCAATCGCCGAAAGCAAAGCGGATTCAAAAAGAAATTGACGAAGTATATCCGATTGTTTCGCACCCAGTGATTTCCTGATGCCGATTTCTTTTGTTCGCTCGGTAACCGCGACCAGCATTATGTTCATGATAACGATCGCACCGACGAATAAGGCGATTCCCGGAACGAAAAGGATCACGGTGCCAAAAACATTTGTTACGCTGCCGATGAGGCCGCTGATCGCGTCGGGTGTTACGACGCCGAAGTTGTCCTTTTCGCCAGGTTCCAACTTTCGCTTGATCCGCAACAGCGTCCGAACCTCGTCAACGGCGTCGGCTATTTTAACCTGCGGTTTTGCGGTGATTACAAAAACCGGTGCGCGATTCCATTTCAAACCGCCAAAATTCGCGCCAAAGGTTTTGATCGGCATCTGGATAAAATTATCCTGCGGGATGCCGAAAACCGATCCTTTCGCGGTTTGAATTCCGATGATCCGATACGGAATTCCGGAGATGTTGAGTTCGCTCCCAAGAGCTCCGCCGCGTGGAAATAGCTTGGTCGAGATGTCCGTACCGATGAATGCAACGCGCATTGTATTATTGTTCTCAGCATCGGTAAAATAACGGCCTTCAGCAACGTCAACATTATCGATGTCGCCAATAACGGGTTCAACGCCGCTGATGCTCACGTCCTGCAGAGATTCGTTTCCATAACGTACGCTTCTGGTGGTGTTGCCGGCCTTGGCGCCCGCTTTGTCGATCAACTGTGCCTTTTCCTTGATAAAATCGAGTTCGTCGAAAGTCAGTTCCTTGTTGCGGCGCTGTGCGGCCGCGATGGAGTCCGTGTCTTTGAAGTCTTCGAAATTGAAACGCTGAACTGTAAACGAACTTGAACCGATCCCGGCGATCTTTTCATCCACATAACCATTAAAGCCCTGCAGCAGCGAGAGCACGACCATGAATGCGGTCATGCCGATGATCATTCCCAACAGCGTCAGAAATGAACGCAGCTTATGCGCCATTATCGAAGCAATAGCAAGCCTTAATGTTTCCTTGAAATCCATTCCTTACTTTAAATTATACCTGATTTATTGGAAAGAGTTTAAACTGCCGCACAGGCGTTCCGCCAGAACCACGAGCATAAACGAGCGTCCAATTGCCAAAGCGCGCAATTCCGTGCAAACAAATGCAAAAACCCCGGCTGCGGACAGGAATGTCCGCGTTCCGGTTCTATTCGTATTTACTTCGTTCACCGCGCATTCTGAGGACGTCGGCGTAGTCGAATTCGTTTTGCAAATCTTTTATGAGATAGACGGCGTATTCACCCAGAACTTTTTCAATATTCGCAATAACCCGTTTGCGATCGACAAGTTCGCTTTCCTGAAGCAGCCATATCAAATCAAGCTGATCCTTTGGCCGACCGGCAAGATGTTTCAGGATTACCATCCATTCAGGCGAAATGACACGTATTCCGTTTTTGAACTCCAAAGCCTCGGCTAGGGCGGGTTGATAAAATTTTGCGTTATCGTCATCTCTGACAATCCAATCAACCGTTATCAAATTTTCACCAACCTCGACCTGATAACTCACTCCGCCAAATGACAGTTTCTTCGTGCTCTCAAGGTCGAGGAATTCGCCCGCAATTAGGTCCACATCCGTCGTAGCCCGCACATAGCCGTATATGTGCATTGCGATTCCACCCGCAAAAGCCCATGGTATGTTAGCATTTTCGGCAAGTTTTGAGAGCGATAAACCTGCTTTTAGACCTACTTCGGTCGAAACCGTCTCGACGCTGCTGTTTTTCTCAATCAGTCGCTCAAGGTCGTTCCGGGTCATTTTATCTTTTCGTCTTGTTCTATCTGGCCGTCGCGGATGGTTATGATGCGGTGGGCGCGTTCGGCAACATCGTGTTCGTGGGTTACGACAATGATGGTGTTGCCTTCGGCATGAAGTTTCTCGAACAGCCCCATTATTTCCTGGCTCGTTTTTGTGTCGAGTGCTCCGGTAGGCTCATCGGCCAAAAGGATCGACGGATGGTTAACCAGGGCGCGGGCGATGGCGACGCGCTGACGCTGGCCGCCTGAAAGTTCGTTCGGCCTGTGTGTTACACGGTCGCCAAGTTCGACCGAAGAAAGCGCCGCCTGAGCTTTTTCGTGTCGGTCGCCGGCCCGCATACCGGCATATATCAGCGGAAGTTCGACGTTGTGCAATGCAGTTGCACGGGCGAGCAAATTGAACGTTTGAAAAACGAAGCCGATCTCTTTATTACGAATCCGCGCGAGTTCGTCGTCGGACATATCGGAAACAAGATGTCCGTTGATCCAATATTGTCCCTTGGTCGGTGAATCAAGGCAGCCGATCAAGTTCATCAGCGTTGATTTCCCCGAACCGGATGGACCGATGATCGCCAAATATTCGCCTTTTCGGACTTCGAATGAAACGTCCCGCAAGGCATGCAGGGACTCGGTGCCCATCTGGTATGTCTTCCAGATGTTCTCCATTGAGATTAGCGTGCGATGCGACTCGACATTGGCCGATCCGTTTATTTCGGGTTTTCCGTTTCCGTTTTCGTTTTCGTTTTCCATGAACCGGTACATAACTATTTCGCAGCGGCTTGGTCGTCTTTCTTGGTCTGTTTTTTAACAACGCTGTCTTCTTTCAACGTGTTCAATATGCGACTTGGGCCGGTAATAACTTCTTCACCTTCGGATAAACCGGAAGTGATCTGAATCTCGGTTTCGCCGGTTATCCCAGTTTCGACCGGTTTAAATTTTGTCTTGTTACCGTCGAGAACATAAACGCCTTTTATCGGTTTCGGTTTATCTACCGACTGAGGCGCATCACCTTGTATCGTCGGTGAAGGCGAGGCGTCTTGCTTTTTCTCGACTATCGCCTGAAGCGGGACAGCGATGACATTTTCGACAGTTTTAGTTGTGATCGTAGCCGTCGCGCTCATGCCGGGACGCAGGCTGTTTTGCAAATCTTCGGTAAGATTTTGCAATTGGATGACAACGCGAAATTCCTTTGCTTCCTGCACATTGATATTCGTGGACAGGCCGCCGCTGGTTTGCGATTTGCCGACGGCAAGCGGCGTCTTTTGAATTACTTCGCCCTCGATCTCCTGATCGCCAAAAGCATCAACTTTTACCTTTGCCTTTTGTCCGACGGAAACCGTATCAATCTCCGTTTCGTCAACTTTTACCTCGACGTTGATCGTTGACATATCGGCGATGGTCAAAAGCGGCGTGGTCGAAAGACCGGCCACGGCAAACGTCCCGACTCGCGACGGAATCTCGGCAATAACGCCGCTTATCGGTGCGTATTGAAGTGTTTTGTCGCGCTGATTTCGCTGTCCGCGAAGCACGGCTGATTGCTGATCGGCTCTCGATTGACTTGATCGAACGTTGAGATTTGCAGTTTCTACACCACGACGCGCATCCGTTACAGAAATGGTCTGCTGTTTTAGACGGGCTTCTGCATCCTTTACCGCGATCCGCTGTGCCTCAAGCCGGGCACGCGCCGCATTAAGCGAAACCCGCGCCGTATCGACGCGGTCTTTGGCCGAATCGTATTCCTGACGCGAAACGACGCCGCTTTCGAGCAGCTGCTCATTACGTTTCAATTCACGATTTGCCGCAGTCAGCTCGACCTGTGCCCTGTCAACTTCGGTTTGCGCGGTAACAACGCCTTGCCGAGCATTGTCAACCGCCAACTGCGAAACATTTAGTCCCTGTTGCGACTGAGACAATTGATTTTGGGCTGCCGCAACTTGGCTTTGCGACACGTTGATCTCGTTTTGAGCGCTTTGATAGGCTGCCAATTGCGCATCCGTGCTCGATTCGAACTGATTTGGGTCGAGACGCACGAGCGCGTCGCCTTTTTCCACCTTTTGACCCTCTTTTACATAAATCTCCTCGATGCGTCCCTGAACCTCGCTTGTGAGATTCATAAATTGTATCGGACGAACCTCGCCGGATGAGGTAACTGTAGAACGTAGCTCAGGCTTGACCGCAGTTGTTACTACGGTAACTTCGGGCGTGTCCTTTCTGGTTGCGAGAACACTCCCTATCACAACCGCAAGCAGCACAACTGCCGCGACCGACCCGATAATTATCTTTTTCTTTCGGCTCATTGCCATCAATTCATTCTCCGGTTTACTTTAATTGTTCGATCTAAATACAAAAAAGGGCGCACATTTGTCAGATCGGATTTACAAGCCATCTTACGAAAGCGACAATTTGATTGTTTCAAGTTTCTTGTCGATAATGCAAGCTAAGCACAAAGGAAAGGGCTTGACGCATATCGCTTATGTTTATTGGATTTTGTAACAAGAACTGTTAAACTATTTCTTTTGTAAATTGTACATTACGTTAACATAATTTCCTCAGATTTTCGCCCGGTATGAAGCAATGCACGAAATGCAATAAGCAGCTTGAAGCAGCGCAGAAATTTTGTGACGAATGCGGCGCCAAGGTTGATGCGGCTTTGGAAAACTCAGAAGTGAAGCCGACCGACAATGGTAACGCGATCAGCAGTCCGAATTTTCAGGCCGCCGGCGTTACATCTATTGGCTTGCCGGCGGTTGTATTGATCGAAGATTCCGAGATGTCCAGCCCTAGCGAGAACGGCGGTGATTCCGATCCGTCTGTTCATTCGATTCTGCTGATCGAAAGGGGAAATGCGGTCAGTACAGAATTTCCGCTGACAACTGAGGAATCGAATATTGGGCGATGGGACGCTGATAATGGTGTATTTCCGGATGTGGATCTGGACGCCTTTGATCCTGATTCGAAAATTTCCCGTAAACATGCACGCATCCTGCATCGTTCAGGTGCATATTTCATTGAAGACCTCGGTTCAACAAACGGCACGTTTATCAATCGTGGCCGTCGGCTCTTGCCCGGCACGCCGCAGGTTTTGAATGAGGGTGATGAGATCATCGTCGGAAAGACATTTTTACGTTTTCGGATAGTTCGCTGAAACGGAGCCTTTTGAATAATTCAATGATTAAATGTCCCGAGTGTGAATCGCAGATCGATGAAGGCCAGCCCTTTTGTCCGATCTGTGGTATTGCGCTTTTAGCGCATGCCGCGAAAGAATCACCCGCTGCTCAAGCCGAAGATCCTTTTGAAAGCACGATAATGATGTCGCCTGAGGAATTGAAGCAGCACGCGGCTTCGCTTTTAAAGGCGGAACGTGCTATTTCGAATGTCGCTTCGAAAGATCAGGATGCGATCAATACGGCGGAAGGGCCGATTATCGAGATCGACGAACATGCGATCTCCTCTATCCCTTTTGAACCCGCCGAAGAACCGATCGTCGATGAAGCTGCTGAACCGCAGGGAATTGTCGGTACCAAGACAAAAGGTGAGATCGAAGTACGGCAGACCGCTGACTACAATTTGAACGAATCTGCGACAAGCGAGGATATCGGCAAAGATATTATTGCCGGTGCCGGTTTCGATCCACCAAAAGAATCTGAACCACCTTTGGAGAGTTTTCGAGAAAGCAACGCCGTGCCTGTGGAATCAATCCTTGCCGAACCGCTGACAGAACCCAAAGCGGTGGTTAAGGACTTTGCCGCAACCGCAGTATCTCCGCCACCCGACCCAATTTCTGCAAGCGAACCTCAGACCGAAAATGTTGGTACAAAGAAACCTGCCGAGTCGGCAGATGTTGCGGATATATCTGCCCCGGAACCGCAAAGCATTGCGGCAAGTAAACCGCAAACCGAAAATATATTTGACGTGCAAACTGACAAGACGCCGGTCGAGTCTCAGGGCATCCAAAAGCCTTCGCTCGATCTGCCGCTGGAAGGTTTTGCGTCGTCTAATCCGATCTTCGATTCGGTACGCATTATTGCACCTCCAATTCCAGAATCACAGGATTTTGTATCAACACGAATTTCGTCGAAAAGCAGGGAACTCAGGGATCAGCCAAGCGAGGAAGCTCCGGTTGCCGAAAAACATGAAGAAGCGCCCGACACAGCATCGAACATCGGATTGGTCGATACCGATGGTCGCAAGAGCTCGAAACTTAAACCGCTTGTCGAGGGCTCGATACTTAACGCCCGATACGAGATCGTGCGAAAGATCGGCGGCGGCGGAATGGGCGCCGTTTATCTGGCGAGCGATAACAATCTGGGCGGTGTTCTGCGCGCCGTAAAGGAGATGGTTCAATCGCATATCGAGGAAGCGCAGCAGGAAAAATCGATCAATGATTTTAAGCGTGAGTCGATGATCCTCTCGAGTCTCGATCATCCGTCGATCCCGACGATATTCGATTACTTTTACGATGAAGCCGAGGGACGCTTTTACCTAGTGATGAAATATATTTCGGGCGGAGATCTTTCGGCGCAGCTTCGTTCGGCCCCCGAAGGCAAGTTGGACGAATTGACCGTCACTGATCTTGCTCTGCAGGTGATAGACGTTTTGAACTACCTGCATAATCAACCATCGACTATCGTTTATCGCGACCTTAAGCCTTCGAATATTATGATCGACGGCAATTCGGGACGTGTAATGCTGATCGATTTCGGGATCGCTCGCTCGATCACCCAAAAAGAAGAAAAGGGCGTTACCGCGGTCGGCACGATGGGCTATGCACCACCGGAATTATTTAGCGGAAATGTCGAGCCGCGATCCGATATTTACAGCCTTGGCTCGACAATGTTTCATCTTTTGACCGGGGCCGATCCACAGAGCAACCCACTGCTGATATTCGATTTTCAGAAAAATCCGCGACCGCGGCAGATCAATCCGAGGCTCTCGGATCAAATGGAAAAGATCCTGATGACGGCGGTCGAATATAATGCGGCTGCGCGATTTGGCTCCGCTGCGGAAATGCAGGCTGCGCTTGAGCAGCATCTCCAAAATCTGAAGTCCGGCAATACGACTTATGGAGTTTCCGAATCACCGGTTTCGTTGAGCCTTGAAGACCAATTCGTATTTTGCGGATTTTGCGGACAGAAGATCATCGCCACCGACATGTTCTGCGCATTTTGCGGCGCCAAACAGCCGATCGCTCAGCAGGGCGTTCATTCGGAACAATATTCCAAAACTTCGGTTACTGCAAAACTTTTTGTCGAAGGAACATCTGAATTGCCGATGCCCGCTTTTTCGCTCCAAAAGGATGAAAATCTGGTCGGTCGCCGAGACCCGATGTCGAATATCTTTCCGGAGGTAGATCTATCGAAATTCGATCCGCAAACAAAAATCTCGCGAAGACATGCTCGAATTTGGCGAAGTGGCGACAAGTTTCTTCTTGAAGATCTTGGTTCTTCGAATGGGACTTCGCTCGTCGGAACTGGGATGGAATTGACACGGTTGGCCCCGCACAAACCTCACCAGATCGCAAGTGGAGCAAAAATTAAGATCGGTGATGCGACACTCCATTTCATTGTTGATTGATTTGTTATGAGTTCTAGTGCTGTGATCGCCCGAAAGAAGGTCGTTGAAACGAAAGAAAAGATCGTTGGTTTCTCGCCCGAATCGGTTAAGGCTCCGTTCGTCCTGCGTTGTGCCGGTATTTTCATCGATTATCTTGTGATGGCGATCGTTCCGGTATTTTTTCTTGTATTGGCGAGATACCTTGGCGAGGACGGCTCGACGCTGCTCAACGGCGACATGAATAATTTTGGCTGGCTGTTGGCAATAATGATCGGATTTGCAAACCTTATTATTTTGCCCGCGATTTTGGGACAGTCCATTGGAAAGATGTTCGTTGGAACGCGTATTGTTAGAAGGGACGGAAGCGAGGCGTTATTTCGTCAAATTCTTCTGCGGCAGACGCTTGGGTATCTTGTGTCGATTTTGACTTTTGGAATCGGCTTTCTTATTGCGTTAATAGGTCGGCGTGGGGCGGCATTACATGATTTAATATCAGGAACTATTGTAATTCAGGCAAATAAACAAAGATTAAGTTAGACATTCAATGGCCCATTTAGTTTTCAAACATTCCAGTTCCCCAATGGAAGACGTCCCGCTTTCGCGGCTTCGCACGACGATAGGGCGTTCGGCACGCAGTGATCTATGTATCCCTGATGCTTTCGCCTCGCGGCTTCATGCAGAGGTTCGGCAGGAGGGCGATTCCTATTGGCTTCAAGATCTAGGCTCGGCCAATGGCACCCGATACAATGGAGCAAATGTAAAGACGCCTGTTCCGATATCCGTCGGCGGCGAGATACAGATCGGCGAGACCGTAATGGTCTTTGAGGATGACAAGATCGTCCCGGAGATGCATGCGACCCTAATCACCAATAATACCGAGGCGTTGGATCCATCCAGGACAATTTCATTTCAAAGTAGCAAGATCCCGACCACTGAGTTTCTAAAAGGCCAGTTTTCTTCGCGTAATGATCTTCTTGGATTGATCAGCAAGGTCGGCGTCGCTCTACTCGGGTCGAGCGGTCTTGACGGAACGCTGAAGCAGGTTTCGGCATTGGTTTTTGAGGCCGTTCCGGCGGATCGATGCGTGATAATGCTCCGCGATGAATCACAGCCAAACGGCATGAAGATCATGGTTGCACGTGATCGAAACTCTGAAGAGCAGCTTCAGGAAGTTCGTGTCAGCCGGTCGGTGATGGATGAAGTGCTGAAGAAAGGGAAATCCGTGCTGACCGCAGATGCCCAGCACGATCCACGATTCGCAAGCCAGACGATAGCATTGCAGGGAATTCGTTCCGTTTTAGCGGTTCCTCTTTGCGTTGACGAACGAAACATTTTTGGCTTGATCTACGCAGATTCACCCACGTGGGAGACGACTTTTACAGAAGAGCATCTTAATATTCTCACGACATTAGCATCGGTCGCGTCGATCCGTGTTGAGAATGCTTCACTTCTGGAAGAACGGTTGGAACGCGAACGAATGGAACGCGAGCTTGAACTTGCAACTGAGATTCAGCAGCGATTTCAACCGGCCGGGCCACCGGAAATCGAGGGTTACGAGTTTCAAGGCATTTCATTCTCATGCTATGAGATCGGCGGCGATTACTACGATTTCGTAGCCAAACCGAATGGGAATATGCTGGTCGCGCTCGGCGATGTCTCAGGCAAGGGAACTGCCGCCGCGTTGCTTATGTCCAGCCTACACGCTTCGATCCACGCTCAGGTTGCGGCGAAGAGCAGTCTGGATGAAATGATCGTTTCTGTGAATGAATATTTGGCTGAAAATACGCCGGCGAATCGCTTTGTTACATTTTTTGCGGCTGAGATCGACCCGTCTAGCGGCATGGTTAGCTTTATCAATGCCGGTCATAATCCACCTTTAGTCGCGCGTGTTGATGGCACGGTGGTTCAGCTTGATTCGGGCGGCCTTCCCCTCGGAATCATGAGCGGCTCTACTTATGAGACCGGAAGCTTTCAACTCGGACCTGGTGAATTTTTGGTCATTTATTCCGACGGCGTAACCGAAGCGGTGAATTTGAAGGATGACGAATTCGGAATCGAACGTCTATCAGC
>JBOGOW010000088.1:0-10659 GCA_050748285.1 Pyrinomonadaceae bacterium | reverse complement strand
ACTTCGGCGACGGATGTGGACAACAACGTCACAAACGCCACCGAGTATGATGCTCTGGGGCGCCCGGTAAAGGCGATAGCGGCGGTCGGCACGCCTCTGGAAATCTGGACGCAGACCGAATACGACGACGTCAATCGAATGGTCGTGGTGCGCTCCGACATCGAGACAAAGGGCGATGGCCGCAAGGTCGCCGTCCAGCATTACGATCAGCTTGGACGAGTGCGGCTTTCGCGCTCGCTGGAAAATATAGCGACCGAAGACCCGTACAACGAAACGCACGGGATAAAAGTCGAGACGAGATATTCGACCGGCAATCCATATTCATACGCATTGACATCAAATCCCTACCGCGCCGCTTCCCCTGTAAGCGAAACGGATTTAACAATGGGCTGGACGCGCTCGAAATCCGTCAACACAGGCCGCCACGCCGAAACGGAAACTTTCTCCGGCGCCGCTCTTCCCGCTCCTTGGGGATCAAACACAAACTCAACCGGTGTCGTCACGACAGACATAGACGCCGACAGGACGCTAGTCACGGATCAGGCCGGAAATAAGAGGATCAGCAAGACAAATGCGCTTGGGCAACTGAGCGATGTTTGGGAAGTAACTACGTCGGATCAATGGACCGAAGCTATCTCGTTCGGCAACCCAGCGGTTAACTTGCACGGTTACAAAACAAGCTACAGCTACGACATCCTCAATAATCTAACGACCGTGAATCAAGGCCAGCAGACCCGGACGTTTGCATACAGTAGCCTTTCGAGATTGCTTTCGGCGTCAAATCCCGAATCGGGGACGATCAGCTATGTTTACGACAACAACGGCAATCTGACGAGCAAGGTCGATGCCAGAAGTATTACAACGTCTTACGCCTACGACGCACTTAACCGCGTAACTACTCGAAATTATTCCGACGGCACAACCCCGAATGTTACTTACACTTACAAGACAACTGCACCGGCATTGGGCAGTTTGATTAAGGTCGCATCCAGCGTCTCGACAACCGAATACACCGCGTTCGACATCTTAGGACGTGTGACGGCACACAAACAAACCACCGACGGCCAGAATTACACGACCGGTTATACCTACCGGCTCGACGGCTCGCTTGATGAAGAAACTTATCCAAGTGGTCGTGTCGTCAAGAATGTTCTCGATAACAACGGCGATCTTGAAACCGTCAAATCGAAAAAGAACTCAAGTTCTGGATTTTTCAATTACGCCAAGAATTTCACGTACAACGCAGCCGGAGCCGCCACCTCGATGCAGCTTGGCAACGGAAGATGGGAATCGACTCAATTTAATTCCCGCTTGCAGCCGACTCAGATCGCGCTTGGAACCGTACAGCATGGAACGGATAAACTGGACTTAGATTTTGGTTATGGCTCGACAGCGAATAACGGCAACGTCACGAGCCAAACAATAACCGTTCCGACGGTTGGGGCGTCAACAGGTTTTGTGGCAACACAAACCTACACTTACGACAACCTCAATCGAATCAAGGACGCTACGGAAAATATTACGGGCGTAACACCGCCAAGCTGGAAACAGACTTTCACTTATGATCGATATGGCAATAGAAACTTCGATCAGGCAAACACAACCCAGCCGACATCCTTTGCTGATCCAGCCGTAACGAACCCAACTATTAGCACATCGAATAATAGATTTTCGTCAGGGCAAGGATATTCTTACGATTCGTCTGGAAATACCGCTCAAGACGCGCTAGGACGAAGATTCGTTTACGACGCCGAAAACAAACAAGTCGAAGTCATCGAAAACAGCGTTACGATTGGAGAGTATTTCTACGATGGCGATGGAAAACGCGTAAAGAAAGTCTCAGCCAACGAAACGGTAATATTTGCTTACGACGCAGGAGGCAAACTCGTCGCCGAATATGCGAATCAAATCAGCCAGACCACAAATGTCAGCTATTTGACAAGCGATCATCTTGGCTCGCCTCGAATCAATACAGACCAAAACGGCACTGTTATTGCTCGACATGATTATCATCCCTTTGGCGAGGAAATCGTAGGTATCGGCGGTCGGACTACAAATCTCGGATACGCCGTGGATGATGTAAGAAAGAAATTCACCGGCTATGAACGGGATAATGAGATTGATCTGGACTTTGCCCAAGCAAGATACTACAACTCACAGCATGGCAGGTTTACAACAACCGACCCATTAGTTTCAAGTGGGCGCCCGGCTGGCCCGCAGACGTGGAACCGATATATCTACGTCCTAAACAATCCTCTCAAATACGTTGACCCGACAGGGTTATGCGAAGCACCGTCCGGACTAAAGGCGGGACAGGTTGGAATCTGCTTAGAGGCGTTTATTGCTGCTAAGAGCGTTGGAGTCGGCGGATTAGGCCATGGCGATAACCGGGGCTTTGCCGGCAACGATCCGAACGCGACAGCGCGCGTGACGGTTTGGTCGATTGTCTCTACCGATGCGAAAAGCGTCAGTTGGACTCACACCAATGAAGTCAGCCCCAGTGTGGTTGGTGGGGGAGATGCGACGATATCGGGAACGGCTACCTTGCCAGACGGCTCTCAGTATCGGGTCGATACTGGAGTGAATACCGACGTTTCGTTACAAGGCACGGCGACGACGGGCGTACAAGTATCCAACATCCAGGCGAAACAAGGTGAGGCGGGCTTCGGGGCCGGTGTCGATGTGACTCTTTCAATCGCCAACGGCACGAACGGAGGACAACAACTTGGGCGGGACTTGCAGACGAGCGGTCAGATAACAGGAGGGAATACCGGAATGGTTGTCGCCGGAGCCGGAAAGGTCGTCGAAGCACTTTCGCCTGGCGGAACTATTGACGGGAATGTAACTGTGAGAATTACCGGGAACGGACAAGTTACTCGGGTAGGCGGAGAGACTAGAGGGTTTCCTTCTTATGCAGCTTATTCGTATACGGTTGGAGCTGACGGTAAAGTCGTAACTCAGAAAATATTTGAGCGACGTGAGAACAAAATCGAGGACTTGAGGAAACCGATGACACCAATTCCTTGATTGCGAGAAATAGTTATTATGACGAAAAGTTTAATCGTCTTTTCTTTGATGCTTTCGTTATTTGGGTTTCAAGTTAGATCGTGTGATTCGGAAAGAAAATCCGATGAAATGATTAAATTTGGACCTGATAAGTTTACGAGTATCGTGGTTTTCTTTAAGAAAGAAACTACAACTGAACAAAAGGAGGCGTTTGAAAATACCGTGATCTCCAAGCCGCATCCTGAAGGAAAGGGACATGACCTGCCCGATGGCGTGGTACTTTCATACTTCATTAGAAATGGCGATTATGAGGGATATGGCTTGACGTTTTCGACTGATGCTACACCCAGGCAACGAGAGCAGTTGAAGAAAGCAATAAATGAATCGTCCATAGTTTACAAGGTCTATGAAGACGTAGTGCCGAACGAGATAAAGGACTTGTAATTTTCGAAAATGGGTTTTCTATGATGATTTTTATTCTTTCCGTAATGTTATTGTTTCAGTCTTGCGGCATTCGGCAGGAAACTTATTTGATTCCTGCTGACATGAAATCACGCTGGATCAGCATCGAATACGACAATCCAGAGTGTCCGCCTTTAAGCGGAAGTGAGTTGAGCCAAGAGTTTGTTGTCCCGGAGTCCGGCTATCTTTGCACGTCAAGCCCGCGGTACAGAGGGTCTTTTCAGCGGCGATACTTTCTCGTTGATACGGACGGCAGGCGCACCCCGTTAAAAACCGGCGAGCAAATCCGTCGAGAAAGCGTTCTCTCTAAGGATGAGCCATCGCTAGATGAGGGACAGCCGAGATGCAAGGTCTCTTTGGATCAGTTCTTTTACGGAACTAAGGATGACTTGAAGAAAGAAAGTTCAGTATTTCAGGACGAGTTTTTCTTGAGTGTATATCACCCGGAATGTCGAAACACCGGGGTATCAGTTCCGAAGAAGCAACCCTAGAACATCCTCTGTCCGGAGCATACCCATAGCGTTTTTTACTTGACAGCTTTTTCTATGGCTGTCTTTTTTATGCTTTTTGCTGATTGCTCTCTAAGACGGTATCGAGGAACTGGAGGATGAACTTTTGCTTTTCACGGGGGAGGAGCTTGACCTGCTCGAACTTTCTTTGGAGCTGCGACTGCGGGCCGGGCTTCGAGCGTGAGGCGTTCGGCTCGCTGCCCAGGAGTTCGGCGACCGACACTTCCAGGGCGGTTGCGGCCCGTTCAATGAAATCGAGTGCCGGGTTCGGAGATCGGGTTTCGTAGTAATCGATCAGCGAGCGCTTGATGCCGAGTCTGTCCGCGAGCTGCTGTTGGGTCAGTCCTTTACTGCGGCGCACCGCCGAAAGTCTCTTTCCAAAAAACGGAGCTTCTTTTTCTGCTGGTCTGCCTGCCATAACTTCGACAGTATAAAGCCACTTTTTCAATCTCATCTCTTGTAATCATCCTTTTGCCTTTGGCTTGACATTGCTTGCTAGTATAACCTAGCATTAGTTCGTCAATGTTAGCAAAGCCCAGCTTTCTTTCAAAAAACTGAAAATAATACTTGACAGCTTTTTGTATGGCAATCGAAAACGAAGACATTCTCGCCCTGAAGCAAACTATCAGCCTGGCCGGTGTGGTGCGGTCGCGGGGTGTCGAGCTTCGCAGGAAGGGACGGCAGCTTTGGGGGCTTTGTCCGTTTCACGAGGAGGCGGAGCCGAGCTTTGCGGTCGATGAGCGGAAAGGCTTGTGGAACTGCCTGGGGAAATGCTCGGAGGGCGGGGACGTGCTGAGCTTTGTGATGAAGGCGGACGGGATCGGCTTTGCGGACGCTTACGCGCTGCTGAATGCGGAATGCGGAGTGCGGAGTGTGGAATCAAAAGAAAACTCACCACAGAGGACACAGAGAGCACAGAGCAAGGCGGAAACACGACCGGTAGGGAGTGTGCCTTCCGAACCATCGACAAAGACCGATGCGGAGTATCTCGAAAAGGCAGTTGCGTATTATCACAAAACGCTGGTGAAGAATGAAAAAGCGATTGCATATCTGGCGAGTCGCGGGATCAGCGCGGAAGCCATTCAGGTGTTTCGCCTGGGCTATGTTGACGGCACACTGCGCGGCAAGTTGAACGCGGACGGCAGGGCGAGTCTGGAGAGGCTTGGGCTTTTGAACGAAAAGGGCAACGAGACGATGTACGGGTCGGTGGTCTTTCCGCTTGTGGATGCCGCTCACGGGAAGCCGACAGGTCTTTACGCCCGGCACATCGAGAAGCATCAGCACTTGTATCATTCGGGAAAGCGGCGAGGCGTGTTCAATCCTTCGGGAGCGAAAGAGACCGAGGAGATCGTACTGACGGAAAGCGTGATCGACGCGCTGGCTCTGTGGTCGATAGGCATTAGGAATATGACGTGCAGCTACGGCGTGAACGCTCTGACGGATGAGATCCTCGAACATCTTTCGGAGAGCAGAATCAGGCGGGTCGTGCTGATGCTCGACGCGGACGACGCGGGCCGCGAAGCATCGGCGAAGTTCGCTGAAAAACTTTCATCAATCGGCATTGAAAGCCGAACGGTGAAGCTTCCGGCAAAAGACGCATCGGAGTTCGTTGCGGCGGGCGGAACGCTTGAGGAGCTGCAAAGGCTGATCGAACCGCCGAGACGCGGAGACGCAGAGGAATCTCTGACCACTGACCACCGGCCACTGACCACTAACGGCGACGGCAGTCTGATGATCACTTTCGACAATCGGGAATACAGAGTGCGCGGGCTGACGGGCGTCGGGCTGGAAAAGCTGAAAATCAATCTGCGTCTGAACGCCGGAAATAACTTTCACCTGGACACGCTCGATCTTTATCAGGCGAGAGCGAGGGCGAACTTCGCGCAGGCCGCGGCGAAGCATTGCCGCGTGAACGAATCGGTCGTAAACGCCGATCTGCTTTTGCTCATTGAACAACTCGAAGCCGAAAGGCTGTCGATGCGAAAGACCTCAACCAATGAAGCGGAATCGACGGCGGCGATGACCGAGGCCGAGAAGCGTGAGGCGATAGCTTTCCTGAAAGACGAAAAGCTGTGTGAGCGAATAGTCGAGGACTTTCGGCGGTGCGGTCTGGTCGGCGAGAGATCGACGGTGCTGACCGCTTACCTGGGGTCGATC
This sequence comes from Pyrinomonadaceae bacterium, assembly GCA_050748285.1. GTDB lineage: Bacteria > Acidobacteriota > Blastocatellia > Pyrinomonadales > Pyrinomonadaceae > OLB17. The sequence continues at coordinate 4,525 of JBOGOW010000088.1, read as the reverse complement.
AGCCGGAAACTGACGGAGCCGCTTGCCCTGTTGATCGTCGCCCGTTCGGGTGCGGGCAAGTCGGCATTGCAGGACGCGCTGTGTGCGTTCGTGCCGCCGGAGGAACTTGTGCGGGTTACGCGTCTGACCGGGCAGGCTCTTTTCTACAAAGACCCTTACTCGCTGCAACGAAAGATGCTGGTGATCGCCGAGGACGAGGGAGCGATGCAGGCCGTCTATTCTTTGAGAACGCTTGCCAGCGATCAGAGGCTTTCGATTGCCGCGACCCGCACCGACCCGGCGACCGGAAAGCTTTCGACCGAACATTACGAAGTGTTCGGCCCCGTCGTGATCGTGATAACGACGACCTCGGCAGAAGCGTTTGACGAGGAAACGAGAAGCCGCTTTGTGCAGCTTTCGATGAACGAATCGATTGAGCAGACGCGGATCATTCTTTCCCAACAGAGACACGGACACAGCTTGTCCGGCGTGTTGGAAAAGGCCGAATCGGAAGAGATCAAACGGCTTCACCATCACGCCCAGAGACTGCTGAAACCGCTCGCGGTGGTGAACCCTTTTGTCGAATATCTGACCTATCCGAGCGAAAGGCTCATCCACCGGCGAGAGCAAAGGAAATATCTGTCGTTGATAAACTCCATCGCTTTGCTTCATCAATACCAAAGGGAGATCAAAACCGCAAAACGCGGCGAAGTCGAGATCGAATATGTCGAGGTGGAGCTGTCGGATATTGCATTGGCGAACGAGCTGGCCGAAGAGATCCTGGGCAAGGCGATGGACGAGCTGGCCCCGCCGGTCAGAGGAATGTTCGAGGCGATAAGAGAGGCGTGTAAGCAGAAAGGCGACGAGTTGAAGATCAAGGCTTGCGATGTCCAACTGACCCGCCGCGAGATACGCGAGACGACGGCGTGGAGCGACTGGCAGGTGAGGATGTATTGCCAGAAGCTTGTGGAGATGGAGTATCTGTGGGCGATCCAGTCGGCGAACGGAAAGCCGAGCGTGTATCAGTTGGCAAGCGATGCGGAGAGCGAGGTGCAAAGCCTGCGTGGACTGACCGGCATCGATGAGTTGAAAAAGCGATTGAAGGAAACGGCCAAAGTGAATGCCGCGAGTAGGTAAGAGCCGCCGTTTGATCGCTTCGGATGCCTTCGCTCCCGGTCGCTGCCGTCATCCGATAATCTTTTTTATGTCCTACGCAAAAAACGCTTCGGACATAAAAAACTCATTATCGTACGCCGTCATCGACTGCTCTCTCGCTACGCGGGCGCTCGTTCCTCGCAGCCCGACTCCGCTCGTTCGCACGGCTACCTGGTGAACCCGGGCGGGCCTGGTCGGCCACGTTGAAAGAAGAAGCGGCTAAAGAAAAAAGCCTCGTGACCTTGTGGACCTTGTGGTAAAAACGGCGACCTTGAGGGTACCTTGTGGTGGTCGAATCACAAGGTTAATCGTAAGCAAATAAAGGTGCTTAGCCCGACCTTGTGGCCATTGGAGAAGCTTTTAAAGGGAAAAATAAAAGCGGCAGCTAAAGAAAAAACACTCATCGATCATCTGCTTTTCTAACAGTTGATTGTCGAGTCGGGAGGCATTGGAGAGCGGTATGTGGACGGAGAATCAAAGGCAAAAACTGGAGCTTATGAGAGGCCGCTTTATCGAATATCTGACGGCGGTAAACTACTCGCCGGCGACGCTTGTAAACTACTCTCGCGACGCTCAAATCTTTCTCGACTGGCTGACGGAAAACACCGCCTTGAACTCCATCGCCGACGTGACGGCCGCACATCTTTCGCAGTATCAGATCTCGCTTTACCGGCTCGAAGTTGAAGACGAAAAGACGGGCAGAAAGAAGCAGCGTCTTTCATCGGGAGCACAGGCCAATAAGCTGGCCGCGATGAAGCGGTTCTTTCTGTGGCTGTGGCAGGAAGGCGTGATCGTTCACAACCCTTCGGCGTCGATCCAGATGCCGAAACAGCCGAAAACGCTCCCGCGAAACATCCTCACGCCGGCAGAGGCCAAACGGCTGATAGAGAGCATCCCGATAGAGAAAGCGAGAGACATTCGCGACCGCTCCATTCTGGAGGTGATGTACGCAACCGGCATCAGGAGAGCCGAGCTTGTGAGCCTTACGATCTACGATGTGGAGATGCAGACGGGTACGCTTCGGATCGAACACGGCAAAGGAAACGAGACGCGGCTGGTGCCGCTCACGCAATCGTCCGTGGCAGCTTTGAAGCTCTATCTTGAACAGTCGCGTCCCGCTTTCGCGTCCGCTCCGGGGCAGATAAGCCTGTTCGTTTCGTCGCGTTCGGGCGGGCCGCTCGACGTGGACGACATACGGCGGATAGTCCGCAAATGGACGAAGAACGCCAACATAAAAAAGAACGTCACGCCGCACACGATGAGGCATTCCTGCGCTACTCATCTGCTCAAGGGTAGGGCCGACATACGGCAGATACAGAAGCTTCTCGGACACCGCCGCCTATCGTCAACGGAGATCTACACGCACGTCGAACTAGGCGATCTGGCCGAGGTAATAAGCCGCTGTCATCCCAGAGAAAAAAGCGGTCGATAAACGGTAAAAGAGCGCCAAAAACGCGGGTCTGAAAAAATGTGCGGAACGACTCCCAACCTGTACGACAGGATAGACCAAAATCCACCGTTTGTAATCGAGCTAAATGAGGCAGCAACACGGGTTACGCGTTGTCACCAAAGTTACAAACCGCAACTTATTGCGTAAACCTTCTTGTTAAAGGCTTTACGCTGTCACTTCTGTATACAGATCGCGTTGCAATGTGAACAAAGAGATCGAAAAATACCTCTCGGAACTCGAAGCCAAAGGCTACTCGAAAGACCTCCGAAAATCGAGCGAGAGAGTGCTGAATAACCTGCAGCTTTACTTGCAGGAAGCCTACCCGATAAAGCGCTGGAACGAGGCCGAGGAAATGCATCTCAACTCGTATCTTGTCCACCTCTCGAAATACACCGAACAGAAAGCATCTTCTCTGAGGCAAACCGTGTCGAGGATCAGACGCTTTTTCCAATGGCTTTACACATCGAATAAAGTGCTTGCGAACATCGCCGAGGACTTCCAACTTCCGAAGGCCGGGCACACATTGCCGCAGGTGCCGACCGAAGCGGAGATATCGAAGATCATCGAGCAGTGCGACACCGAAAAAGCGATCGGCGTCCGCGATCGCGCCATTCTCGAAACTCTCTACGCCTGCGGCATCCGTCATGGCGAGCTTTACCGGCTCGACATGAGAGACTTCGACGGCAGAACCTTGCGCATCCGTGAGGGCAAAGGAAAAAGAGAAAGGATCGTTCCCTTGACCGAAACCGCTTCAAGCTGGATAGAGAGATATATCGCCACATCGCGCGTCGAGCTGATGAGCGGAACGTACTGGGGAAAGGGACGCAGCCGGAAGAAAAGGCCGGTCACGAATCCGTCCGCTTTGTTCCTTTCCGTGACGGGCCGCAGGCTCTCTTATCCGCAGATATGGAGCATCGTAAAGAACGCTGCGGAAGCGGCACGGATCGACGCGACGGTCCATACCTTCCGCCACGCCTGCGCGACCCACCTTCTGCGTCACGGAGCGAGCCTTCGCCACATCCAGAAACTTCTCGGACACTCAAGCCTCGACACCACCCAGATCTACACCCAGGTCGAAATCTCTGACATAAAAAAAGCGGTGGACAAAGCAACTGAAATCTTGCGAAAAACCTCGAATAAATAGCCGAAAAGGGCGTTCGCGGTTATAATAAAAAACTGGCAAGAAAGGCCGCTTTTTCTTTAGCTGCTTCTTTAGCTCTTTGAAAACTTGAAACTCCAGAGGAAATCCGTAAACGCAGTGCGCGAGAAATCTTAAATAGCGCGTTCATAACCGGCTATGAACGGGATAATGAGATTGATCTCGACTTTGCACAGGCCAGGTACTACGGATACAGCCACGGGCGTTTCACAAGTCCCGATTTTTTTGCTAATGACACTCATCCCGCCGCTCCACAGAGCTGGAATCTTTATGCCTATGCTCGTAGCAATCCCCTTTACTTCACCGACCCCAACGGAGAAAGAATTTATGCAGGCAATATCACTAATCAGGATGATCGGGATGAGTTTTTGCGGCGAGCAAATTTCACTTATGGCTGTGAAAGTTGTGTCGCAATAGGTAGTGACGGGTATCTAACTGTCGATACCAATGGTCTGAGTCAAAGCGTTATAAATGCAACACAATTCCTGACCGATGCAATAAATTCGACTGATCTATCCCAGCTTTATGACGTTCAGGTTACAAATAACGATCCAGATGTAGCGTTTGGCGATTCTCAAGCGGGTAGGGGCAACGCACCGGCGAGAACGGCGAGTGGGGATAAAATCTCATCAATCCGGATCAGGCTCGATTTTGGCGATGACGCTCATGTAAGAGGAAACGCCCAGTTACAAGCATCTTTCCTAAATCTAGTCTTTGCTCACGAAGTGAGTCACTTTGCTCCCAGGTATAAACAAGATCCAACTACCCCAGGGGTACGAGGA
>JBOGOW010000087.1:0-10812 GCA_050748285.1 Pyrinomonadaceae bacterium | reverse complement strand
TGCCCAAACCATTCGAAAGAATGCTTTGCAACTCAGTCAATCGGCAAAAGCGATTTTTCTGGGAAAAGCACCCAACCTGGGTCGAACCGATGGTACGCATAGTCGCAAAGCTGGAACCATTCTTCGCTGCTCGAATTCCCTTCTGCAGTGCAGGTATTGCCAACGAAGCAATAATGCCGATGATGGCTACGACCAATATCAACTCTATCAATGAGAATCCGGATTGTTTACGCACTTTCATATTTTTAAACCTCGATAAAATAACTTTCTGTGACATATTATGGCACCATTTTTTGACATCTCTTTGGATGTTCGGCCTGGATAACCTGTCAAAACCGCCTGTTTATGGGCCTTTGATCGACTTCGGTCGAAATTTAGGCCTTATCCAATTTCATAACATCCGCAATGCCCGTGCCACAGAATTCGAAAAAACAATACTTAATTTCCGCCCGTTTCCACAATCTGCAAAAATGCCTATTGGCAAACGTTTCGATTTTTACTATTCTTTCAGTTTTGCGTTTGTTTTTAGTTTCAATAATTTTCGCATTTGGAGTAGTTAGAATTGAGCACCATAATTGAACAAACATCCGAGATATACGGCATCGACAATTGGGGTGCAGAGTATTTCGGGATCAATCGAAAGGGCAACCTGTTCGTACGCTCGCCGGAAAACGAGAATCTTACTGCCGATATCAAAGAAATAATTGACGATTTGCACAAACGCGGTGTGACAACGCCGGTTCTGCTTCGTTTTCCGCAATTGCTCTTCGGCCAGATCCGAAAACTCCAAACTGCTTTTCGCAAATCGATAAAAGAATTCGACTATGATGGAGAGCATCTCTGTGTCTTTCCGATGAAGGTGAACCAGAACCGTTCGGTGATCGAAGAATATTTGAAAGAAGGTTCGAGATACAACTTCGGTCTCGAAGCCGGTTCAAAAGCCGAATTATACGCAGCGCTCGCGCTCGAACAATCTAAAGACAGCCTGCTTGTTTTGAACGGTTTCAAAGATCGAGATTTTGTTCGCCTTGCTTTTGCTGGATCGAGTGCCGGTAAAAATGTCGTCATCGTGATCGAAAAAATGAGCGAGCTCGATCACACGCTCAGCCTCGTGGAAGAAGTTACCAAAGAAAATCCGGACACCAAACTGCCGATGGTCGGAGTCCGTGTAAAGCTCTATTCGAAAGGCTCCGGCAAGTGGGAAAAATCGGGCGGCGAGGCAGCAAAATTCGGGCTGACGACGACCGAGATCCTCGATGTCGTCCGCCGCCTGCAGGAAGCCGGCAGGCTCGATATGCTCAAGCTTCTGCATTTTCATATCGGCTCACAGCTTACTGACATCAAGCGGATCAAAAATGCGATGAAAGAGGGCGCACGCACCTATGCCAAGATGCGGCAGATGGGTGTGCCGATCGAGTATATGGACGTCGGCGGCGGCATGGCGGTGGATTATGACGGCTCGCGGACATCGTTCGAATCCTCTGCGAATTATAACGCACGCGAGTTCGCCAACGACGTGATTTACGTGATCAAAACCGTCTGTGATGACGAAAATGTGCCGCACCCGACCATCATTCAGGAATCGGGACGCTACCTTTCCGCTTATCACGCGATACTTGTAACGAACGTGCAGGACGAGATCGAAACCGTCGTCGAAGACCTTACGCCTATGGTCATCGAAAAGGATGATCCGCAGGTCGTCCGCGAGCTTCACGACCTCCGCGAAGCGATAAACGCGAAAAATTATCGTGAGTATTATCACGACGCGCTCGAACACCGCGAAGAGCTTTTCACAATGTTCAACCTCGGCCTGATCTCGCTTGAGGACAAAGGCAAAGGCGAGGTGCTTTTTTGGGACGTATGCGAAAGTGCCGATAAATACGCACAGCTAAAAAAATATGTTTCCGAGGAATTTGACGATCTTCGACGCCTGATGTGCGTAAAATATCTCGCAAATTTCTCGGTTTTTCGCTCGATGCCGGATAATTGGGCGCTCGAACAGCTATTTCCTATCATTCCAATACATAAACTCAACAAAAAGCCGACAGAATATGCTACGCTATGTGATATTACATGTGATTCGGACGGTATTGTTGACAAGTTCGTGGACTTGCACGATGTGAAACCCGTGCTCGAATTGCACAGTTTGAACGAAGGAGAACCTTATTACCTCGCAATGATGCTGGTCGGTGCCTACCAGGAAGTTATGGGCAATAACCATAACCTATTCGGCGTTCCGCATGAAGCTCACATTTTTATCGGCGAAGACGGACATATAATCAAGAAAGTTATCTACGGAGCAACGCTCGGAGATATGCTTTCGACCGTTCGATTTGACGCCGATCAGCTTCACGACCAATTTCGCCGAATGGTGATGAACCGCATCAAAGACGGCGAGCTTTCGACAAAGGAGGGAAACTCGTGGATCGAGTTTTACGAAAACCAAGCCGAAAGCTATACGTATTTATTGCCGAATGGCACGAAAAAGTGAAAGAGGGAAAGGGTGAAAAAGTGAAAAAGAAGGTCGAGTGTTTCGAGGATCTTTTCATTTGGCAAAAGGCTGTTGAGTTTGCCGCTGATATCTATCGGCTTACTGAAAAGCCGGGATTGAAATCGGACTTCGGCCTAAAGAATCAGATGCGAGACGCGTCGGTGTCGATTTCGAGCAATATTGCCGAACGCTTTGAACGTCGTTCAAGGAAGGAATATTTGAATTTTTTGAATATCGCTAAAGGCTCGGCTGGCGAAATTCTTAGTCAGCTTTATGTGTCGTTTAGCGTTGGATATTTGGACAAAACTGAACTTGCAGTTTTTCGTGAAAAGGCAAAGTTTTTGAGTGGTTCGATATCGAACCTTAATTCGGACGGTGCGTGACCGACGAATCAAAACTTTTTCCCTTTTTCACTTTTTAACATTTTCACTTTATTTATTGGAGAATTCAATGGTAGCTCAAAAGAAAACAAAGGCTTCGAAATTTTTGACAGTTCCGACAAAACCGGTACCGATCGATCGCGACCGCTCGATTGCCGGACTGCTCGAAAAAATGGAAGGAGCCGGCTTCGGCGCTCGTCAACTGGCCGAAGCACATCGCATCTGGCTTGATATGCTGGATGACAATTCGACTATTTATATGTGCGGAACCGGAAATCTTATCACATCCGGAATGCGTCGCCTTATTTCATACGTGATCAAAAATCGCTTCGTCGATGTGATTGTGATGTCCGGCTCGGTGCTTTTTCATGACATACACGAATCCTTAGGCCGCAATCATTATCAGGCGCATCCGAGCATGTCGGACGAAGACCTTTTTACCGGCGACGTTATGCGTGTCGGCGATGTGATCTGGAACCGTGAAGAATTTCAGGAAGCCGACGAATGGATCGGCAGCGTCGTCAACCAGCTTGACCTTACTCGACCGTATTCGATGCGCGAATTCCTGCATGTAATGGGACGCGAACTTGCAGAGATCGCGCACGAAGACGGCATCGTTACCTCGGCGTTTAAGGCGCGCATTCCCGTATTTTGCCCCGACCTTCTCGGTTCTGAGATCGCTGTCGGCATCGCCCGCTCGCGCTTCGAAAAGAAGCTCAATATGATGTTCGATATGACCGAAGATACGATGGAACTGATGACTATCGCGCAAAAAACGCGCAACTCGGCGATCATCACGCTCGGAAATTCCGGCAGCCAGAAAATGGTAAATCTCGCCGAGATCACATCGTATATCACACGCACAAATCCTCGCGGGCATAAATACGCGATCTCGATAACCACCGAGCCGACGCCGCTCAGCGTCCGCACGCCCGGCTACGCTGCGAACCACACAAGCACCTTCGGCAAGCTTCACAAAGGCGCGACCACCGCGTTCGTCGATTGCGACCCGTCAATCGCTTTGCCGATGATAATCACCGCATTGTCACAAACTGCCGCGAAGTTTATGAAAGGCCGAAAACGCCCGACATTCAGTTTCTCCGGCAAAGACATGACAATCGACGTGCCTTAAACAACGGAAAATGGAAAATGGAAAATGAAAAATTTTCAAACCTCTTTTCATTTTTCGTTTTTCATTTTTCGTTTTCCGTTGGTCTAAGCGGCTTCATCAATTCGCGGTTTTATTACTTCCAGGACTGGGGCTTTTCGCTCGATCATTTCGCGGGTGATCACAAGTTCTTTGACCCTTTTTTCCGAAGGCAGAACATACATCGATTCAAGAAGAATCTCTTCCATTATCATCATCAGCCCGCGGGCGCCGACCTTGCGTTTGTAAGCCTGCTGGGCGACGGCTTTCAATGCATCTTCGGTGAATCGTAAACCGATATTATCGAACTCGAATTTACGCTGATATTGTTTCACCAGAGCGTTTTTCGGCTCGGTAAGTATCTGCAGCAAGGCCGCTTCGTCAAGCTCTTTTAGCGAACCTATCACCGGCAGGCGGCCGACGAATTCGGGGATCAAACCATAATGCACAAGGTCTTCAGGCTCGAGTTTTTCGAGCGCCTCGCCTTGCCGCTGTTTGCTGGTTTTTACGTCGGCCTGGAACCCAAGCGATTTGGCCCTAAACCGCTTTTCAACAACCTTTTCGAGGCCAATGAACGCACCGCCACAGATGAACAAAATATTCGTAGTGTCGAGCTGCTGAAACTCCTGCTGTGGATGTTTGCGACCGCCGCTGGTCGGGATATTAGCAACCGTGCCTTCGAGAATTTTTAGCAAAGCCTGCTGAACGCCTTCGCCCGAAACATCGCGCGTGATCGAGGGGTTGTCGTCCTTGCGGCAAATCTTGTCGATCTCGTCAATGTAGATAATTCCCTGCTGAGCTTTTTCAAGGTCGTTGCCGGCGGACTGCAGAAGCCGCACGAGAATATTCTCGACATCTTCGCCGACATAACCGGCCTCGGTGAGGCTGGTCGCATCGACGATGCAAAAAGGAACGCTGAGCACGCGCGCCAAAGTTTGCGCTAATAAAGTTTTGCCGGTTCCGGTCGGGCCGATAAGGAGAATGTTCGATTTTTGAACCTCGACATCCGAACGCCGTTTCGCCAATTCCAAACGCTTGTAGTGCTGATAAACCGCAACCGAAAGACGCTTTTTAGACTCGTCCTGACCGATGACGTACTCATCGAGAAATGCCCGAATTTCCTGGGGTTTGGGAAGATTTGTCCTCGCCGTCGAGTTTTCCACACGCTCGTCGTCGTTGATTATCTCGTTGCAAATATCGATGCATTCATTGCAAACATAAACGCCCGGACCGGCGATCAGCTTCTTGACATCGTTCTGCGATTTGCCGCAAAACGAGCAGCAAAGCAATTCTTCAGGTCTTCTAAAATTCGCCATACTCAAAGGAGCGGGACACTCTTGTCCGCATGAGTCCGAAGGACGAAAAATCTCGCCGCTGGCGGCGATGCGGACAGGAGTTTCCGCGCTCCATCCTCTATTTATCCCTGTGTTCTATCACCTCGTCGATCAATCCGTATTCTTTCGCCTGCGGCGGTGTAAGGATGCGGTCCCGTTCAACATCCAACTCGACTTGATCAAAAGACTGTCCACTGTGATTTGCGATTATACGCGAGGTCAATTCGCGCATTCGCAAGATCTCCTCGGCCATGATCCTGACGTCGGTCGCCTGCCCCGACGCGCCGCCCGACGGCTGATGAATCAAAACTCGCGCATGCGGCAGCGAAAAGCGCTTGCCTTTCGTTCCGGCGCAAAGCAGCAAAGCTCCCATCGACGCGCATTGGCCGACGCAGATCGTTGTCACATCATTCTTGATGAACTGCATCGTATCGTAAATTGCCAATCCCGCAGTTATCGAGCCGCCCGGGGAATTGATGTAAAGATTTATATCTCTTTCCGGGTCTTCGGCTTCGAGAAAAAGGAGCTGAGCTACGATCAAATTTGCGATCTGATCGTCTATCGGTGTGCCTATAAATATGATGCTGTCTTTGAGCAGCCGCGAGTAAATATCGAACGCCCGTTCGCCGCGCGAGGTCTGTTCGACAACCATTGGGACTAAAGCCATATATTCCTCTTTAACGGGAGACAAGTTTAAGTATTAGGTGAACTGATTGAACTTAAATGTTTGAAAAATGACCGATTGCAGATTTTACATTCTTTTCAGAAAAATGCAAGTCCTGATTCAACTCATCCGGAAGTAGACTAAATTATGGTGTCCGTAATCTTGATTTTTTCTTTGTGAACTCTGTGAGCTTTGCTTTGTGGTCTTTGTGTTAAAAAAGCCATTAAACACAGAGAGCGCCGAGGAAAAATCACAGAGGACACCAAGAAGAACGCTGGCACCACAACATTACCTCCACCATACATCTAAACCCCCTTAGCCGATTTTTTCACCGGCGCTTTTTTCTTTGCAGCCTTTTTTGGCTTTTCTTCTTTTGCATCGACCTTGGATTCATCGACCCACGGCCCGTCTGTGATCTTTGCTTTTGCGATCAATGCCTCGATAGATTTACGCGTTCTAAGATTGTTTTCGATCGCTCCGGTTCCACCTTGTTTTGCGATCGATTCTTTCATCTCTTCGAGACTCGATCGGTAATATTCGGCCATCTTGCCGATCTCGTCTTCAATATCGCTTTCGGTAACTTCGACCTTTTCAGCTTCACCGATCTTCTCAAGCAGCATCGCCCCGCGAACGTCGCGCTCCGCCTGCATCCGCATTTGATGATACGCCATCTGTACGAAATCGTTTTCGATATTGTTCAGATCGACGCCTCGCTGCTGGAGGTCTTGGGCGAAATTATTTAATAAATTTCGCGATTGATTTTCGATCAAAACATTCGGAACCTCGAATTCGTTTTGCTCGATCAATTTCGCCAGCGCATTGTTGCGAACCCGGGCGTCGGCATCCGCTTTTGCATACGTTTCGAGATCGGAACGCAGTTTTTTGCGCAGGTCTTTCAGTGTTTTAAAACCTTCATCCAAACTCGTTGCCCATTCGTCGTTCAACTCGGGCGTTTCCATTATGCCGACCGATTTGATCTTTGCTTTATAATGAATTGTTTTTCCGGCAAGAGCCTCCGAAGAAAATTCCGCGGGATAAGCGACGGTGAATTCTTTTTCATCGTCTTCCTTTACGCCGACAAGATTTTCGGTAAACGCCTTTTCGATCACTTCATCGCCGAGTTTTACTTCGAGATCATCCGCTCGTATCGGCTCGCCGGTTGGGTCGTCATCGAATGTCCCTTCGAGATCAGCAATGACCGTATCACCGATCTTCGACTTTCGATTTTCGACCGGGATCAATGCTGCTTCCTGATTAAGTCGATTTGCGATCACGTCTTCGATCTCGCTGTCATCGACCGATTTGACGCGACGCGTTACCTCGATGCCTTCATATTTCGGCGTCGGAATTTCAGGCATTACCTCGATGTGGGCGTGAACGTTTATCGGCTCTGATCCGTTGACCTTAACCTTCTCGATACCGTCAATGTGAAGCTGCGGCTCGGTCAGCGGATGGAGTTTATGTTCCTGTATCGCCTCGGCAACCTGCGTCGGAACGACCTGCTGCAATACCTCGCTTTTTATCTCTTCTTTGTAACGAAGGCGGACAACATCAAGCGGCGCGAAGCCTTTTCGAAAACCCGGAATGCTGGCCCCACGCGCGTATTTCTGACTCACGCGTCCGTATGCGTCTTTAAGAGACGCAGTATCTATCTCGACATGTATCTCGCGCAGTGTCGCCGAGACCTCTTTTATTTCACTTTTCATCTAAAAAAAGGATAACGGAGCAGTATTCAAAAGTCGAACGTTGACGGAGCGCGGACACTCCTGTCCGCAAACAAAAAAAGAAGCGGACAGGAATGTCCGCGTTCCGATGATGTGGTGCCGAGGGCGAGACTCGAACTCGCACGTCTTTCGACGCTAGATCCTAAGTCTAGTGCGTCTGCCAATTTCGCCACCTCGGCATTCCGATTTTGGATTTTAGATTTCAAATCTCAAATTCCGTTCGTCCTTCGACGTTGGCACAATCGAATTTAGCCAAAGCAGACAAAAATGTCTAGTGCTCTATTTATGTAAATACTTCTTTTCGTATTCGTCCCAGCTCATATTGAAATCACGGCTGTCGATCTCGCCCGCCGCCGAACCGGAACCGACATATCTGTCTTCCGCCTTTCTAAACAGCCGATAACCGCCGTAACCGATACCCGCGATCAACGCCAGCATCACGCCATACCAAAGCAGCGACGCGACGATGCCGAATATCCAGAAAAATACATAAACCCCGACCACGATGCCAACTATCGCCAGTAAAATTTTGAGGATGCTCATAAAAAATAACCTCCGATTCAATTACTATACGAAATTTTCGCCCGCCTTGTTCGTGCAATATTTTTCGGTATCGTATAATCGGCTTCGGAACACGACAATGACCGATATTCAACAACTTGCCAAGTCTCTCGACGCGAAAACGAATAGCGACTTTTCCGTTACGGTGACGGACGTTACCCACGATTCGAGACAGGCGCGTGAAGGGACGTTATTTGTCGCGATAAAGGGGCAGACGATGGACGGGCATCGGTTTATTGACGACGTGATGCGGCGCGGGGCTGTCGGCGTGGTTTCCGAATCCGATCCGCCGGATGGTTTTTCGGGTGCGTGGCTGAAAGTTGCGGATGCTCGCGTCGCGTTGGCAAAAGCTGCGTCGATAATAAACGGCGACCCGTCTCATCAGCTTGATCTGATCGGCATAACCGGCACGAACGGCAAGACGACGACGGCATATCTTTGTTACGCTCTTGCGGCCGCTTCGGGTGTGAAACCCGCGATGATCTCGACGGTCGAATATCGCATCGGTAAAGATAGCGAGGAAGCGGTTCGAACGACGCCGGAAGCATCGGATACGAATCGCTTTTTGCGTCGCGCTGTCGATGCCGGATGCAAAATGGCGGTAATGGAAACCTCGTCGCAGGCGATCGACCTTCACCGCTGCGATTGGCTCCGTTTTCGTGTCGCGATCTTCACCAACCTAACCCAGGACCATCTCGATTATCATCACACGATGGAAGAGTATTTCGACGCAAAGAAAAAGCTTTTCGACGGACGTTTGGGCGAGCCACCGACAGCAAGCGTGATAAACATCGACGACGAGTGGGGCGTAAAGCTAGCCGACGAATTAAAGACCAAAGGGCAGCGAGTCATAACGATCTCGCAACGTGTCAGCAGTGCGCACAGTGTCAGTAGCCCGCACGTAAGTAAGGGCTCAGCTGACAGCGAGACCAGCCCGGGCAACCAAGAACCGCCTGAGGGCGAAACTCCAAACGCAGACCTCTCTGCCACAGACGTCCAAGTCTCGCTCATCACCGGCACATCATTCCTTTTAAAAACACTAAATGGCGAACGAACCGTAAACTCCCCGCTCGTCGGCCGCCCGCATGTTTACAACATGCTCACGGCGACCGCCGCCGCACTCGAACTCGGATACGATCTTGATGCGATAGTCGCCGGTTTGAACCAATGCATCGGTGCTCCGGGACGATTCGAGCGCGTTCCGCACGACGACGATTTCGCGGTCGTGGTTGATTATGCTCATACCGACGATGCGTTGCTAAATACACTTCAGACTGCGCGTGAATTGACCAACGGGCGGATAATTACCGTTTTTGGCTGCGGCGGCGACCGCGACAAATCGAAGCGCGAGCCGATGGGCCGCGTCGCCGGTGAAAATAGCGATCTTGTTTTCATCACATCCGACAATCCGCGGACTGAAGATCCGATGACGATCATCGAACAGGTCGAAGCCGGAGTTAAGAATTCCGATGTCGAGTATTTTGCCATCTCAGACCGCCGCCATGCAATAGACAAAGCTATAGCCATCGCACAAAAGGATGATGTTGTGATAATCGCCGGAAAAGGCCACGAGACTTATCAGATAATCGGAAACGAAAAATTTCATTTCGACGACCATGAGGTGGCCGCAGAAGCGATCGCAAAGCGGGCGGAATAATTCTTATGTTTCAAGACTGAACGGGTTAAAATCCGTATCGCGGTCAAAGTAATCTTCATTCTCGGCGCGTTTTAAGAAGCCGACAATCAGGTAAGTAAACGGCGTCGCAGCCACTTCCCAAAAGACCTTCAGAAAATAATTTCCGATCATCACGCTGACCAATTGCTCATTCGACCAGGTTCCATAAAAGGCAAGCGGATAAAATATGATGCTGTCGAATGCTTCGCCCGCGAAGGTTGAACCGATCGTGCGGATCCAAAGAAATCGTCCCGATGTTGCTAATTTCAATTTTGCAAGGACAAACGAATTGACGAATTCGCCGACCCAAAACGCGATCAGCGAGGCAAGCACGATCCTCCAGGTTTGTCCGAAAATGAGATCTAATGCTGAGCGCTGTTCGCCAGACATCGTGTGTGCCGACGGAAGCGAAGTTACGACGTAAGACATCAAGGACGCGAATATCAAGGCTCCGAAGCCGGCCCATATCACCCGCCGCGACCTCTTATAGCCGTAAACCTCGGTGAGTATGTCGCCGAACAAATAACTTATCGGAAAAAATAGAACTCCGGCTCCGAAAATATACTCGCCGTAAAACGGCAGATTTACGAACGAAACTTTATGAACCCCGATCAGGTTCGAACAAAGCAAAACAGCGACGAACGCGCCAAGGATGAGGTCGTAATATTTATAGGATCGGCGTGCGGGCATTGGACGGATTGTAGCAGAAATACGAGAACACAAAAATCGTAAAACAATAAACCAAGATTACGCATTAGGAAAATCTGGTCCGAAATAGTGAATAACGAATAACGAAAAGCGAATAATCGATTTCCACTATTCGATTTTCGCTATAC
>JBOGOW010000086.1:0-10865 GCA_050748285.1 Pyrinomonadaceae bacterium | reverse complement strand
ATCACGGCCAGCTACAACGGCGACGCGATCAATTACATGCTGCAAATGTTCCGGCGATGTGCCGCAGCAGCCGCCGACGATGTTTGCACCAAGATCGCGTGCAAAATGCTCGACCTGAGCGGCAAAGCTTTCCGGCGTTTCGTCATAATGCTGCTTGCCGTCTTTCACTTCCGGCAAACCGGCGTTCGGCAAAACCGAAACCGGTAGCGGCGAGTTGTCGCAAAGGAATTTAAAACTATCGGCCATCTGTTTCGGTCCGGTGCCGCAGTTCATCCCTATCACGTCGATCGGAAACGGCTCAAGCGCGGTCAACGCAGCACCGATCTCGGTGCCGTTCAGCATCGTGCCGAATGTTTCGATAGTTACCTGAGCAATGACGGGGATTCTGGTTGTGCGTTCATTAAAGAGATCAAAGATTGCGGAAAGCGCGGCCTTTGTCTGAAGAAGATCCTGACAGGTCTCGACAATAAGAAGATCGCTCCCGCCGTCGATCAGCCCGCGAACCTGTTCGACATAAGCCTTTTTCAGATCGCGATAAGTGATGTGCCCAAGCGTCGGCAGTTTTGTTCCCGGCCCTATCGAACCGGCAACAAAACGCGGTTTTTCCTTTGTGGAATAATCAGCTGCGATGCGTTTTGCTAATTCAGCCGCTTTGCGATTCACATCATAAGTTTTCTCGACAATGCCAAATTCCGCCAGCACAACCTCGCTCCCGCCAAAGCTGTTCGTTTCGATAACGTCGCAGCCGACATCGAGAAAAGCAGTGTGCACAGCCTCGATCGCATCGGGTCGGGTATAAAGAAGGTTCTCCGAACAATTCTCAAACTCCGGCCCGCCCCAGTCATCAATGGGAAGATCAAGCGACTGAAGATAAGTCCCCATCGCACCGTCAAAGACGATGATCTTTTCTTTTAGTAAATCGAGAAACGTGTTCATTTGCGAATTTCAATTTGCGAATTTCGATTCGCTATTTCTTTCCTCGTGCGGTTTTTTTGACGCAGCCTTTATTGCCGTTATTTCGTTTGCTTCTCGAAGCAGATCTGCAACAAGCCGTTCATCCATCAATTCTGCCTCAATGATCAACTCCAGCCAATGGCAGCTTTCGTCCGCCTCCTCCTCAACAATACCGAGCTTCGCAATAAATTCAGCTTTGGATCGTCCTCGGCACGCCGCCCGATAGTTTGATGAAACAGATGTACCGCTTCTGATAAGTTGTCCCCCAATCGTGCGGCCGGCCAGATTATTCGGCAGCGCGTTGACGAGTTTGATAACCCGCAGTGCAAAAGTCTTCGTTCTTGCTAATAGATCGTTTTCTTTCATTATTTCGACATTCGCAAATCGAAATTCGAAATTCGCAAATTAAAAACTCTGTGCCAAACAAGCACAGAGTCTTCATTAAATATTGAACTCTTTGCTGTTTAGCCGCTTATTTTACGTGGCCGCAAGTCGCAATAACTCACCACATTTACAAGGCTAGAGTTTAGAGAATCCGAGCCAGCGAGTCAAGACCCCAAAGCTCTCACCAAATTTCACGTACCTTTAATTCAAAGCCAGGCAGAACGTCTTCACCTGAGACGGTTTCAGGGTCGTTCAGAATCGCAACCTCGCCGCCGCCTCGATAAATATGAACCATTTTTTCGATCGGATCGATCAGCCAGCCGAGCCGGACGCCGTTTTCGATATACTCTTCCATCTTTGACTGAATATCAGCAAGTTTATCGGTCGGTGAAAGCAATTCGATAACAAAATCAGGCACGACCCGCGAAAACTTCTGCCGTTCCGAGGGGCTGACAGCTTCCCACTTTTCCTTCGTCATCCACGAAACATCGGGCGAACGCTTTGCACCGTTGGGCATTGTGTACATTGATGAAGAATCAAATACTATGCCTGTCTTGTCTTTTCGAGCCCAGTTATTAACTTCTGTGTTTAAATCGCTGTTCTTCCAACCTGATTCAAGACTTGTCGGCGGCACAATAATTAGTTCTCCTTCGGCGGATACCTCAAATTTCATATCCCGATTGTTTCGGCAAAGCTCTTCGAATTGCTCGTCCGTAAGGCGCGCCGAATGAAAATCCAACGTGAACCGCTGTGTCGGAAGATATGTCTCCGCTCCTCGAATTGTTCTAACATCAGTGACCATAACCGTTCTAAATCAATATTTTACACCAAATTTATTTGCCGGTCACATAATTAAACGCCATTGAGGCGATGTCATCCATGGCGCTGCCGTCGTGGTCGCGGTCGAGAACGGACGAGGCCATATCGAGCATTGCGTTTCCAGATGACTGCGGTGCTGCTTGCGCTGCTCCGCCGAGCACGCTGCCGATCAAACCGCCAAGACCGTCGGCGCCGACTTTTTGCTGCTGCTTTTGTTGACCGAGATAGCTCATAACCAGCGGTGCGAGCATCATAATGATCTGCGCGACCTGGCCGATTGGAAGCCCCGATTGCCGGCTGGCTTGCTGCGCAACTTGGTTCTGTTCGTTTGTGCCGAGGATATGCCCAAGAATGCCGCCGGCGTCCGCCTGTCGCGGCGGCGGAGCTGCCTGCTGGCCGCCGAAGATCAGGCTGCCGAGACCGCCGAGGTTGTCGAGCAGTCCGCCGGTGTGATCATTCGACAGAGCATTATCCAAACTTTGAGCACCATCCGGCGTCGAAGCATTATTCGCCAAGCCGCCGAGAATTGCGGGCAATGCCGCCTGAATCGCCGTATTGACGAGCGACGGTTCGGCACCGACCTGTTGACTGATCTGACCCAACGCCTCGTCGCCCTGCTGCTGGCCGAGAAGATCGTGTAATGAAAACATAAATTTTCCTCCCTTGTTTTGTAATCGTGAGCTGTTGCAAAATAGTATCAGACCGATTTCGAGATAGCCAACATTTCATTCCATTTGTTTAATATATCGTTTCTACATCGCTTGACCGTACGCCGATTTTTCGCGCCGTTATGTATTACGGCGATTGCTTTTTTCGCGGCAAACTGCGCTTCGAAGAAAGTTCCGCTTCCGAAATATACGGCGACGTTCGCGGGATCGAATGGCGAATTTGGCGAGCCATTCGGAGTTGCTTTCCGCAATGGCGAACCATTTGTATCGGATGGCGAAAACGGAAAGATCTTTCGTATTTCTCACGAAGGAACGATCTTCGAATTTGCATCCGGCTTGCATACGCCGTCCGGTGTCGCATTCGCCGCAAATGGCGATCTGATCGTCGCGGATACGGGAACGAATTCGATCAAGCGAATCGACTCGGAAGGCAAGATCCAAACGGTCGCCGGTGTTGAAGGCAAGCGCGGCTATGCTGACGGCGATGCGACGCAGGCGTTGTTCAACGGCCCGATCGGCATTGCAGTTGCTGAGGACGGAAAGATCTTCGTTGCTGACACCTACAACGACCGAATTCGCGTTATCGAAAATGGAAAAGTTTTGACAGTTGCCGGCGGCAATCGCGGTTTTAGTAACGGCATTGCGGGCGGCGCTCAATTTGATACTCCGCTTGGAATCGCGATCTGGCAAACGGACAAACTCCTCGTGGTCGATGCGGGAAATTGCCGCATTCGCGTGATCGAACCGGACGGTTTCGTTTGGACGCTCGCGGGAACAGGTGAATGCAATTTAAGAGACGGCGAACCGTTGGCCGCAGCTTTTGTACGACCGACAGCGATTGCCGTAGATGCCGCGAACCGAATATATGTTGCCGATGGAAACTCGATACGGCAAATCGGTGGCCGCGTGATGCCGTTCGTTGAAACACTCACCGATGTCGGGCGCGGATTTCGCGATGGCGCAATTCACGGTTCACAGTTTAATCGATCGTCCGGTCTGACAATTGGGAGCGACGGCGAAATTTATGTCGCGGACAGTGAAAATAAAGTTATCCGAAAGTTGCAAAGCGCGCTGCCGAGTAAAGATGTCGCTAGCGGAACTCCGGTGCCGCAAACTGTCAAGGAATTTCGCAACAGCCATGCTGCAAGATGGCCGTTCGATCCGCCAGATGCAAAACGCGATATTGCGGGAACGCTTGGCGAAATTCGCGGGCTGATGTCGTCCGATAACAAACAAGTGTGGTTTCACAACGGCCTCGATATTGCCGGTCAATATGGCGAAACAGCGCGATTCATCCGCGATGAAAAAGTGCTCGATCCGTTGTCGGTCGAAAATTTCGGCACGCTCCGCGAACTGATCCGTTTGCCGACGCTGGGTTACATTCATCTGCGTCTTGGCCGCGATCAAAACAACAAAACTTTCCTCGACGAGCGGTTTCAGTTCGAGCGTAGTGTCAATGGAAAAATTTCCGCCGTTCGTATTCCGCGCGGGTCTGAGTTCAAAGCCGGTGAACCAATCGGCACACTCAACGCGATGAATCACGTGCACCTCATCGCCGGGCGGAGCGGCAGCGAAATAAACGCCCTCGCGGCACTTGTTTTACCGAACATCAGCGATTCGATAGCACCGACGATCGAATCGGCAAACCTGTACGACCAAAATTGGAACGCGATTGAAACCAAAAACGGCGATTCACGTATCAAACTTAACGGTAAATATCGCGTCGTCTTTCGCGCGTTCGACCGTATGGACGGCAACTCCGAACGCAGAAAGCTCGGTGTTTATAGGCTCGGTTATCAAATACTGAACAACGATGGTTCGGTCGCGTTAGACTCTGGTTGGAACATCCGGTTTGATCGTATGCCGTCGAACGAAGCCGTTAAATTCGCGTATGCAACTGACAGCCATTCAGGTGCGACCGGCGAAACCATATTTAACTATATCGTGACGAATCGCGTTAACGGCGATGCATTTAACGAAAACTTTTTCGACACGTCCGGGCTGTCCGCAGGTAATTATTCGGTTCGCGTGTTCGCCGCCGATTTTTTTGGTAATGTTTCAAGTAAAGATATTTCCATCGAGGTAATCAAATGAAAAAGATAATTATTTGGATGATAATAATTGCGTTCGTGCTTTCGGGTCTGGTCGCGGTCGTATTTTCGGCCGAGCCGGCGATTCGCGTAACGCCAAAGGCTCCTGTGTTCACCGACGCCGAACGACAGGCCGAACTCGCAAAACGTCGTGCCGCCGTAGCCGCGAAAATGTCACCGAACAGCGTGCTCGTAATGTGGGCCGCCGAGCCGCGCAACTATGCGGGCGATGTGGATTTTTATTACCGGCAAGAGAACTATTTTTATTACCTTACGAATCTCAAACAACAAGGCTCGTCATTCGCAATTGTAAAGGATGGAAGTTCGGTCAAGGAATATCTTTTTCTGCCAAAGCGCAATCCGCAGTTTGAAACATGGAACGGCCACATGTATTCGAATGGCGACGCGACCCGAATTTCCGGTCTAACAAATATCATCGATGCTTCCGAACAAAAAGCATTCCTCGAAGCCCTCAATAAGCGAGCGAAATTTACATCGAAATCCGGTGTGTCCATTTCGAATAATGTGGAATCAATCTATCTTTTACTTCCGAACGGAGCGCTCGATGGCGAAGGAAACGCCGAGTTTGCGCGCGAGGAAAAGTTTAAAGGTAACTTGCCGGTCGTTGAAGAAGCATCGCTCTACAAAGCCGTAAATGCGAGGCCGATCTTCGAATCCCTGCGTCTGATCAAATCACCGTACGAGATCAAACTTGTCCAGCACGCGATCGATATCAGCATGGAAGCGCACATGCGTTCGCAGGCGATGGCCGGGCGGGCGGATTGGGAATATCAAGTGCAGGCCGAGGTCGAATACACATTCCGCCGCCGCAATGCCGATTACTGGGGCTATCCGTCGATCGTCGGCTGCGGCCCGAACGCGACGACTTTGCATTATGAAGAATCGCAAAGCCCTGTGAAAAAAGGCGAACTTTTATTGATGGACGTCGGCGCCGAATACGATCATTACAGCGCCGATATTACACGCACATTTCCGGTAAATGGAAAATTTACGAAGGAACAGGCAGATATCTATCAGATCGTTTACGACGCGCAGGAAGCTGCCGCGAAAGTTGCGAAACCGGGTGCGAATTTCAGCGATCTCAGCCTTGCAGCAAACGAAGTTATCATGGACGGGCTGCTCCGGTTAGGGCTTATCACGGCGAAAGACCCGCGGCAGATGACCATCTGGTATATGCACGGTCTCGGACATTGGATCGGAATGAATGTTCACGATGTCGGCGGTTATTCAACGCCGCTGAAACCGGGAATGATCTTCACAAACGAACCCGGCATTTACATCCGCGAAGACGCGTTAGACTATCTGCCCGATACGCCGGAATATAAAGCGTTCATCGCAAAAGTAAAACCCGCGTTCGAAAGATATAAAAATATCGGCGTCCGTATCGAAGACGACCTGATCGTAACGGACACCGGCGTCGAATGGATGTCGATAGCACTGCCGCGTTCGATCGCCGACATCGAAGCGTTTATGGCAAAAGCTCCAAAAGAGTTACCATATACGGCGAAGAGTTTGAAGCCTGCTAACCTCTTCACCAACGGCACGGTCTTTGCTATTTCGGGTGCCGTGCATTAGACAAGCCGGCGATCTCAGCGATTGGCAAAATCAATATCAAACAATAACGTTTCGGGCGGCTCAATGCCGCTCGTTATCGTTAATCCACGTTCTGCGGGAGGCACAACCGGCGAGAAATGGCCGGGCATCGCCAGCGATCTGCGAGCGCATTTTGGCGCGTTCAAGGTAGCGTTTACAAAGTCTGGTGGCGACGGCGTTGAATTGGCGCAAAGGCATTCCGAAAAGGGCGCGAAATTCATCATCGTCTGCGGCGGCGACGGAACTATTAACGAGGTCGCAAACGGAATTTTACGATCGGGGCAAGATGTCGAACTCGGCATTATCCCATCCGGCACCGGCGGTGATTTTCGTCGAACGCTCGATATGCCCGAAGAACCGCGCGAGGCCGCACGTGCGTTAAAGAATGGAAAGACGAGAAAGATCGATGTCGGGCGAATTACGTTTCAAAATTTTGAAAACGAGACCGTCAGCCGGTATTTTCTCAACATCTCGTCGTTCGGACTTGCGGCGGCAATCATCGGTCGCGTAAAAACCTCAACTTCGCTTAACTGGCTTCCGCTCGACACGATCCGCGGACGTGCAAGTTTTGCACTTTCGACGCTGCAGGAAGTTGTCGATCTTGGAACATCTCACGTAAAAATAAAGATCGATGATGGCGAAGAACGCCCGCTTGCGACGGTCAATTTTTGCGTTGCTAATGCGCGATATTTCGGCGGCGGAATGATGATCGCACCCGAAGCAAAACTTGCCGACGGTTTTCTTGACGTAATAAACGTCGGCGATATCAAAACCACGAAAATTATCTTAAACGCATATTCGCTTTATCTCGGAACTCACCTCTCGCTTCCCGAAGTAAAAACCAAACTTGCAAAACGCGTCGAGGCTCGGCCGCTAAACCCAGCGGACGAAATTCGCATCGAGGTCGATGGTGAATTGCCCGGCAAACTCCCTGCCATTTTTGAGGTTATCCCTTCCGCCCTGAAGCTGCGGGTTCCCGTCGGCAAATGAATTGATTGCTGTAACTTCGTGTTAATATCATTTGAATAGCAGCTTGGTATGATCGATTCCTATTGCAGACGCCTTATTGATTCATTCGAATCCCGCCGCGACATGGTGGCGATGCGGATCGTTGGCGACGACACCCAAGTTTATAGTTTCGGCGAATCGCTCGATATTATTCGGTCGCTTGCGTATCGGATCGGTGCTGAAAAGATCGAATTCGGGGATCGCGTTGCGTTGATCGGTGAAAACCATCCGTGCTGGGCGTTGTCGTATCTCGGCATCATCTATCGCGGTGCGGTCTGCGTGCCGATGGATCCGCATGGGGAGATCGAAACGATCACAAATTTCCTCGAAAACTCGAAAGCAAAACTTGCGTTCATCGGAGCAGAAGTTGTTGAAAAGTTTAGTCTGATTCAGGAAAAACTCGGGCGGCACATCCCCGCGATCGTTTGGAACTCACACGATGCAGAAGCCCGCACGTTAGTAAGGGCGGAACACGCAACTAACGGGCAAAATACTTTTTCCGAATGGTCGGCTTCAGGTTATCCCGAGATCTTTGCGAAAGAAATTCCCAAAGCTGCCGGCGACGATACTGCCCTGCTTATCTATACAAGCGGCACGACCGGAACGCCGAAAGGAGTGCCGTTGACGCACGGCAACATTCTCGCCGAACTCGACGGCATCAATGAAGTTATAAAATTGTCAGATAAAGAAAGTATTCTCAGCCTTCTGCCGCTTTTCCACGCATATTTACAGATCGTAAATCTTTGGGCAGCTACGACTTACGGCTGTCAGGCAGGATATTTGAAAGAACTATCGCCTGCCGAACTCAGCAGTGCAATGAAGGAATTCAAACCGACGATACTGACAACGGTTCCTCGGCTTTGGTATCTATTTCACAAAAAGATCTTCGACGCGGTCGAGGCGAAACCAAAACCGGTGCAGATGATTTTCAGAACGATGCTTGCTATCAATGGATTTTCGCGCAGCGTCTTCGGCGTCAACCTTGGACACAAAATGTTCGGCAAGGTTCATGAAGGATTTGGCGGAAATTTGCGGATCGCGATCTCGGCCGGTTCGCGATTTGACGAAGCTGTCGCACGCGATTTTCAAAAGCTCGGATTTACAATTATTCAGGGTTACGGATTGACGGAAACCAGCGGTGCAGCGACCGCCACGCACGAAACCGATAACCGCATCGGCTCGGTCGGCAAACCTATGCTCGGCGCCGAGGTCAAGATCGGAGAGCCGGATACACAGGGCGTCGGCGAAGTCTTGATTCGCGGCGAAATGGTTTTCAATGGATATTACAACAACCCGGAAGCAACCGCCGAGGCGTTTACCGACGACGGCTGGTTTCGATCCGGCGATCTCGGCAGGCTCGACAAAGACGGACATCTTTTCATCGTCGGCCGTGCGAAAGATGTCGTCGTGCTTCCTTCGGGAAAAAATGTTCACCCCGAAGACCTCGAAGTTCATTACTTAAAAGCGCCGGAGGTCGAGGAACTCGCGATCCTCGGCGTCGCGGACGAAACAGAGGAGCGCGCCGGTGCGGAAAAACTCGTCGCGGTCGTGATCCCCGATTTCGAATATTTGAAACAGGCGAAGATCGCAAATTCGAAAGAAGCGATCCGCTACGCCCTCGACAATCTCAGCCGCGAACTGCCCGAATATCAGCGCGTCCGCGAATACATAATTCGCGCCGAACAGCTTCCGCGAACCGCTACGCGAAAGATCAAACGTTTCGAGCTAAAAAAAGAGATCGAAAGCGGCAAGCTTTCAAACGGTGCTTCGGAGAAAAAGGTCTGGGAACTGGCGGAAGCCGACAACACTCAGCTGCAAACGAATGTAGCGAAAGCCGTTATTTCGGTTCTAAAGAAACATGTAAAAAACGGAGCATTGATCCACCCGAAAATGAATCTGGAGATCGACCTCGGACTCGATTCACTGGCACGCGCCGAGGTTTTCGCCGCTCTTGAAAATGGGTTCGAAACAGAATTCACCGCCGATGAAGCAGCAGGCGCAGTTAGCGTGGCAAACGT
Source organism: Pyrinomonadaceae bacterium (assembly GCA_050748285.1). GTDB lineage: Bacteria > Acidobacteriota > Blastocatellia > Pyrinomonadales > Pyrinomonadaceae > OLB17. The sequence goes on along the minus strand of JBOGOW010000086.1, from coordinate 1,310 downwards.
GATCGACCTTGCAAAAACTACGCCGTTCGGTGCTAACCTTGATAGCGATGTCGCGTCCAAAGATGTCGCCGTCGCGACCGATCTGAATTGGTCAAAGATAATCAAAGAAGCCGATGAATACATACCGGAAGTAGAAACCGTGCTCAAAGATCGGCCACTATTTGCAGGGTTCGCATTCCTTGTTTATCGATGCTTCAATCTCTTTTGTCGTGTGTTTATGAGGCTCGAAGTCGAGGGGATCGAAAACATCACAAAAGCTGCGGGCAGAAACGCGAGTTTGAACGAGCATGCATCTTTGCAGAAGCCCGCACCAAGTAAGGGCGAAACCATCAAAGCCGACGGAAACCCGTCTTTAATCGAGCATGCAGAGCCGCCTAAAGGCGGAACTCCAAACGCGTTCCTTATAGCGCCGAATCACCAGAGCTTTCTCGATCCCTTCGTCCTTACGTCGAACTATCCGTTTCACGTTTTTCGCAACATTTTCCACGTCGGAGCAAGCATGTTTTTCCAAGGGCGGTTTATGCGGTTCGTCGCCAGGATGCTGAACGTCGTGCCTATCGATCAGGACACTCAGCTTCTAAAAGCGATGAAGGCCGGAGCCATCGGTTTGAAGCACGGCAAGATCCTGAATATCTATCCCGAAGGCGAACGTGCGTTTGACGGAAAATTGCACGACTTCAAAAAAGGCGCCGCTATTCTTGCCTTAGAACTTGATCTGCCGATTGTTCCCGTGGCGATAGACGGCCTTCACAAGGTGTGGGCAAGACGCTCATGGAAGATTCGTCCGGCAAAAGTGAAAATAAAGATCGGCACACCTTTCTTTGCGCGCGAAGTTGCAAGCGCTCAGCTATCGGTCGCCACGAGCGCCGCGTTGGCAGGAAACGCCGGTTTAAACGAACGAGCATCTTTGCAGAAGCCCGCACGAAGTAATGGCGAAATGGGCGAGCCGCCGCATAGTGAATCTCCTAACAACGACCAACTCTATTCCGCCGTCACCGATCATCTAAAACAAATCATATCGACAATGATCAAAGAAATGCGCTCCTCCTAGTACTTTGTAACTTAAGTCAGTGAATTTTTTTGTGTCATGCGCGTGTGAGTTCGCGGTTCGGGGTTTTTACAACAGACGAGCGACTGCTAATGCACAAGCCCGCCATTGCAGAAGCCCGCACGAAGTAAGGGCGAACCAGTGCAGAAGCCCGCGCGTAAGCAAGGGCGATACCGGAATGCGCACGTCCGCGCGCTCGCCCACACTCCGTGCTCATCGTGAACGAGATCACAAATTGCAAAAGCCCGCACGAAGTAAGGGC
>JBOGOW010000085.1:0-10988 GCA_050748285.1 Pyrinomonadaceae bacterium | reverse complement strand
GCGGTAATATTCAAAGCTGTAACGCAAAGGAACGCAAAGAAGCTAAGAACCGCAAAGTTTTTGAAAGAATAAATCTTTGCGATGCTTTGCGGTAATATTCAAAGCTGTAAAGCAAAGGAACGCAAAAAAGAATTAAGAACTTTTGAAATTAGCGGATTTCAATACAATAACAGAAACCTCAATTCTTTAGTATATTTGCGGTGTGGTTATCCTGAAAATGCAAAGAGGGCGATCCATTCGGACGCCCCCTTTGGCTCTATTCCTGAGTTGTTAACCGGTCGATTAGTTGCCTAACGCCGGGAAGATACCGTAAGTTGCTCCATTAGTAGCATCACCGCCTACGACCAGAGTTGCCGGGTTTCCGTTGAGAACCTCAACACCAAGAACACCATCGGTTGAAATACCGAATGCACGCGTTCCGGTTGCGGTCAAACCAGTTACGCCCGTCGGGATTGCTGAAACAGCAAACGTGGCCGGGCTTGGTGCTCCAACTGTAATAACGTCAAAGCTAATCATGTTGAAAACAAATCCGCTCTTCGTTGCAGTTACGCTGCCGAGATTGGCGTCGATCAAACCTGAGCCGTTCAAAGTTACTAAGCCCGCTGTGCCGGCTGTTCCACTTATACCGGCATAGTCGCCGTTACCTGATGTTGCTTGAAATGTGGCCTGCGCACCGTGGATGGTGCGGAGCGAAGAAACTGCCGAGCCTTCATTCGCCGAACGGCGGGCTGCAAGCAGGTTAGGAATAGCGATCGCGGCAATGATGCCGATGATCACAACTACGATTAAAAGTTCGATAAGCGAGAAACCTTTCTGATTTTTCATTACTTGTTCACAATCTCCTAAAGTTTTTTTGTCGAAAGACGAAATATCTACCTTTCCCAGGCACGGATACTATTACAACATGCGTGCCACAGCGGGTTCGAAGCGTTCCGGTCTTTCTAAAGCTAGTAATATCAATGAGATACGAATATGCGTTGTTTTATCGAAGCAGGCTTTTATAGGGATAGAGGCGGTATTTTAACAGTTTTTGGTAAAGGTGTGATGACAAAAAATGTCATGAAACATAATATTTGCAGGTGTTTTAATCACCATTCCGCATTTTCGCCGATAAACTTCGGATATTGTGCTTATCCAGCAGGTGGCGAAGCGAGCGAACCTGCATCTGGAGCAGATCGGCGGCTTTGGTTTGATTGCCCGAAGTCTTGCGTAAGGCCTCGAGGACATAGGTTTTTTCGAGGTTTTCGAGATGAGAGGTGAGGTTGAGGCCGTCGTCCGGCAGGTCAAATTCGGCATTGATGCGGTCAGGGTTGTAATTGGTTACATGATCGGGCAGCCGTTCCGGTTGAATCTCGTCCGTGCGTTCAAGCGCGACCGCCCGCTCGATCGTATGCTCCAATTCACGAACATTGCCGCCCCACATATAGGTTTCGAGCAGCTGCATCGCTTTCGGCGTAATTCCAAGCTTGCGACCGCCCTGCTCGCAAAATTTTTGAACAAAATGATATGCAAGATCGGGTATGTCGTCCGGGCGATCTCGCAAAGGCGGAAGGTTTATCGGGATAACCGAGATTCGATAGAAAAGGTCTTCACGGAACGTGCCGTCAAGCGACATTTGCTTTAGGTCGCGATTGGTCGCGGCAATCACGCGGGCATCGACCTGAATTTCATCATGTGCGCCTACGGGTCGAACCTTTCGCTCCTGCAGCGAGCGAAGCAGCTTTACCTGCATTGCGGGCGACATTTCCCCGATCTCATCCAAAAAGATCGTGCCCTTATGCGCCGCTTCAAAAAGGCCTTTTCGATTCGCGTTCGCACCGGTGAACGATCCCTTCACATAACCGAATAATTCCGATTCCAAAAGCGTTTCGGTGAACGCCCCGCAATTTATCGAAATAAATGGCTTTTCGGCTCGCGGGCTCAGGTCGTGGATGGCGCGTGCGACGAGTTCCTTTCCGGTGCCGCTCTCGCCGTTGATCAAAACGGTCGATTGCACCTCGGCAACCGTTTCGATCATCTGAAAGATCGCCTGCATTTTTGCGGAGCTTCCGACTATGTTCTTGACGCTGCCGCGTTCACGCTGAGCGCGTTTAAATGCTCTGTTTTCGTCAATCAGCGCCTGCTTTTCGAGCGTTTTCTTGACGATCAGCTTTAATTCTTCATTATCGAACGGCTTTTCGACAAAATCGTCGGCGCCGAGTTTAAAGGCTTCGCGGGCCGTTTCGACAGATGCGTGGGCGGTCATGAAAATAACGCCCAGATCGGGAAGTGTTTCGCGTATCGCGCGGAGCATCTCAATCCCGTCCATGTCCGGCATTCTCACATCGGAGATAACCACGTCAATTGGCTCGGCATCGAGAACGACAAGAGCTTCACGGCCATTTGCCGCCGTTTGTATGGAATGGCCGTCGGCCTCGAATACTATCTTCAAGACCTGCCGGAAGCTTTGCTCGTCATCAACGATCAGTATGTTCGACATTGCGGGGTTCGAAAAAAAATTGCAGGAATGCGGCAAAATGAAAAAATGCCGCATATCCATTTTCGCAGATATGGGGCACTTTGTTCAAGAGGAAATTTTGCGGCCGTCGGATTTGACGTTCAATAGGCTTCCGAGCTTTGTCGGCGCGCCGCTCAAATGAATTTCATTATCCGGTTCCGCAGTTTTTCGCGGCAACGCATCTGCGGGCAGATCAACCGTGATAACCGTTCCCTCGCCTTCGGCGCTTCGGACGTTGATCGTGCCGTTATGATCGCGAACGATCTGATAAACAATCGAAAGTCCCAAACCGGTTCCGCCCGATGACGAACTCGTAAATGGCTCGAATAGCTGTTCGACCTTTTGCTGCGGCATGCCGCGGCCGGTATCAGAAAAGGCAAGACGAATATTGCGGTTCGGGATGCGTTCCAGCGAAATTTTGAATGTGCCGCCTTCCGGCATTGCGACGATCGCGTTGCGGGCAAGATTCCAGAATATTTGTTTCAACTGCGTCGCGTCGCCGTTTACGATCACCGGTTCATCGGGAAGTTCGGACTCGATAGAATGATTTTCGGAAACATCCGGGCTGTGACGGATCAGCTTCACCATTTCGCGGATCGACTCGCAGATATCGATTTCGGCAAAGTTTCCGGCGTCGGGGCGCGCATAGCTCAAAAAATTCGTGATTATTTTGTTCAGCCTGTCCGATTCGCGAATAATAATTCCCATCAGATCGGCATGGATCGATTCTTTCGGCGTGGTCGATTCAAGCACCTGGATTGCACCGCGCATCGCACCCAACGGATTTCTTATCTCGTGTGCAAGCCCCGCACCGACGCGCCCGACCGCCGCAAGCCTGTCTTTTCGCCGGACATTTTCTTCCATCGAACGGATCTCCGTAAGATCCTGAAACGTTACGATCAGTCCCGAGGTCTCGTTAGTTTCCGAGTAAAGCTGCGTAATGCTGTAACCAATGCGAACCGCAAACCCATCCGGCGTGGTTAGATCAAGTTCAAAACGCGGCGGCTGTTCAGGGTCGCCGCCATGCCCGAACGAAAGATCGATCGCTTCGTTGATATTCGGAAAAAGCGAGGCTATCGGCTTCCCTATCATTTCCACCGCCTGAAAACCGGTGATCTCGGCGGCGGCTGCATTGAAGGTAAAGATCGTTCCATCAAGGTTAGTTGTAATTAGTCCCGAGCGGATCGATTCGATGATACGTTCGTGAAGCAGACGCAGCGTCGCAAGACTTTTTGTTGCTTCTTCAAGCCGGTCGCCGGAAAATCGCCTTTCGGCAAGCCGGGCCGAAAGCAGTCCGACGACCAGAAAAGCGACTATATGAAAGCTGACGATCTGTATGATCTTCGCCGTCGGCTGTGGGATCTGCGCCGAGCCGAAAACACCGAGCACGGAGTTTACAGCCATCCCGGCAAAAAGAGCGACGCAAACGAACGAGATCAAAAGCGTCGAAAACGGTCTTAGAAAAATGCTCGAAACACTGATGAGCACTATGTAGAGAGTGATATACGGAGATGAAAGATCGCCGGTATGCCAGATCAGCCAAGAAATGAGCAAGGCGTCGATCAAAAATTGAAACCATATCTGCCACGTTAAATTTTTACTCAAACGGAGGAAGAAGAAATAAACGATCGTAAAGCCTACGGCGATTATGAATACAAGGATCAGGCCTTGTGGAAAGCGTTCGAATGAAAGCTCGAGCCTGCCGCTATACCAAACCCACGTCGTGATGAGCAGAAGAAACACAACGATCAGCCGCCCGATGATAAGCGATTGAACACTTTGCACCCAGGCGAAATTTGCTGATAATGCTTTTTCGTCTAAACTCGACATACGGAGTTTGGTTTTAACAACGAATATGGAACAGAAAAACGAGATCGGAGAAACGGAAAACCGCCCGTGGGGAAATTTTACCATTCTTGATGAAGGAATTGGCTATAAAGTTAAGCGGATCGAGGTTTTGCCTGGAAAACGTCTGAGCTATCAGCGACACCAACATCGGGCGGAGCACTGGTTTATTGTTTCGGGAACTGCGAATGTAACGCTTGATGACAAGGATATTACTTTCAATCCGGGCGAGTCTTTGGATATTCGGGCAGGCGGTAAGCATCGCGTTGAAAATCCGGGCGAAGAGCTTCTCGTATTCATCGAAACGCAAACCGGAACCTATTTTGGCGAAGACGACATTGAGAGATTCGAAGATGATTTCGGCCGCGTAAGTTAGGCCCCCAAAATGCAAAAGCCCGCGCGGCGAGCAAGGGCAATACACACATCGAGTGCGGAGTGCGGAGTGCGGAGTGCAGATTGCGGACAGGAATGTCCGCGTTCCAATTGCAGAAGCCCGCACGTAAGTAAGGGCGATACGCGCATCTCAGTATCATTGCAGAAGCCCGCACGTAAGTAAGGGCGATACGCGCATCGAGTGCGGAATGCGGAGTACGGATTGCGGAGTGCGGAGTGCAGATTGCGGACAGGAATGTCCGCGTTCCAATTGCACAAGCCCGCACGTAAGTAAGGGCGATACGCGCATCTCAGTATCATTGCAGAAGCCCGCACGTAAGTAAGGGCGATACGCGCATCGAGTGCGGAATGCGGAATGCGGATTGCGGACAGGAATGTCCGCGTTCCAATTGCACAAGCCCGCACATAAGTAAGGGCGATACACGCAACTACGGGCAGAAAGAGTCGGCCCCAAAAAAGAGTTTCTTTGAGGCTGCCTCAAGCTTGTTGAATTTCGATGATTCTACTGACAGCCTCCAAAAGATCATCAGCTATAAGCGTTGGCTTCAACATTAAGATCGCACATTGTTCACGTCCGTAACCCGTCATAACCATCGCCGTTTTTATTTCAGCGTTTTGTCCCGCCTCGATATCGAGACTTTTGTCACCGATCATCCACGAATTTGCCATATCGATAGCAAAGTCGCGTTTCGCATTTTCGATCATCCCGATATTAGGTTTTCTGCAAACACAACCCGCATCGGGCAGATGAGGACAAAAATAAAATGCATCGATAGCGCCATCGAGCTCGATTTGAATCTGCCGATGAATCGCGTGCATTGCTTCCTCATCGTAAATGCCGCGTGCGATGCCGGACTGATTAGTGATAACGACGATTCGAAATCCGCTAGATCGCAGCAGCTTCAAGGCTTCGCGCGTAAATGGAAAAAGCTGCAGATCGTCAACGCTCGAAAGAAAGTTCACTTCTTCAATAAGCGTTCCATCGCGGTCGAGAAAAATTGTTTTTTGCGGTTCGCTCATTTTGAAAACTATTGTCCTTTAAGCATCGAGGCCGCAAGATCGAATACGCGTTCGGTCGAAATTCGTGTCATGCACCGATGATCGATCGGGCATTTTCGAAGCATGCACGGCGAACACTCGACCGGTTCCCTTACTATCAAAACATTTTTGTCGCCAAACGGCCTCGTTACCGTTTCATTTGTCGGGCCAAAGATCACAATAGTTTGCGTTCCAACCGCGGCGGCCAGATGTGCAAGGCCCATATCATTTGAGATAAAAAGGTCGGCTTCGGCAAGGATAGCGGCCGCCATCGAAATATCTGTGGCTCCGGTAAGGTCGATAAAATCACGCTCGCCCAGAGCTGCGACCTGATCCGAAATATCGGTTTCGCTTTCGGAACCGAGCATTACTATCTGTGCATCACATTCATCGAAAAGCCGCCGACCGATTTCCGCAAATTTTGCTTCGCCCCAACGTTTCGCTTCGGAATTCGTTGAACCGGCACCTATCGCGATCAGATTCTTTTTCGGATCCACGCCGTTAGATTCCAGAAACTCTCTTGCGTCAATTCTTCTGGTTTCAGAGACCGAAAGTGCGACTTCCGGCGTAGTTTGCGATATGGATTCGCCAGCAAAAAATCTTCGTTCGATCTCGCCGACAATATTTAGATAGTAATAAACCTGATGACGTTCGTCCTTCCATTTCGGTGGTTTGATCGGATCGGAAAGCAATATTCCGCGACCCTCGCGCGCATACCCGAACCGCTTTTTGATACCCGCAAGCCGGACGACCGCCGCCGTCTGAAACGAATTTGTAAACAGCACGGCGAGGTCGAACCTCATCGCTTTCAAGCGTTTTGCTTCAGCAGCGGTTTCGCGAAAACCTGTCGCCTTCGACTTTATCATCAATATCTCATCGATGAATTCCGCATCTCGAAATATTCCCTCGGCCCACGGTCGGGTGTGCAAAACGATTTCAGCATCGGGAAACAAACGTCGCAGCTCACGCAATGCCGGAATCGTCATCACAGCATCGCCAATCCAATTTGCACCTCGAACGATTATTTTCATTGATATTTAACGCAAAGTCGCAAAGACGCAAAAAATTAAAGACCATTCACGACTCGATGCGTTCCGCTGCCAACCAATCTATCGCCGAAGTTGACGACGACGGCTGTTGCCGAATCGACACTGATCTTGCTGATCTCATTTTCATTCATAAACCCAGATTACGCATTAGAACATTTTACAAGAGGGTAAACCCGTGAACCGAGGCTTTTCGTCGGAAAACCAACTGAAAGCTCTAAGCTGGCAGCTCTTAGCTCTTTTTTAACCAGCGATTTGATAGGCTGACGTCAAAATATTTTCTACCCGCGTAATCCGTAGTAAATAAATTTTTTGCGACTTTATGTCTTCGCGACTTTGCGTTAAAAGAGGCACTTCAGCCCAGCATCAAGATCGACCGCAGGCTTCCAGCCAAGTTCGTGCGAAAGGCGGCTAAGCGACGAAATGTAATTGAACGGCACCGGATCGGGCAGCGGATCTTCTTCGTCGATCACGGCTTGCAGGCCCGAAGCTTCTTCGAGTTTCGATAAAATTTCGCGTATCGTCGCCGCGTTCTGCGAGCCGCCGCCGAGATTGTAGAGGCCGTGCCGGATCGTCGATTCGTGAAATGCCTCGCATGCGAGAGCAAGGTCATCCACATGCAGAAGATCGCGCACAGGCCGACCGCCGCCCGGCAATCGGATTGTTTCACCGATGTTGATCGCCTCGGCAAAATGGCCGACGAATCCCGGAATGCTGCCTTCACTCGGCGGAGCATAAACATTCGACAGCCGGAAAATGCAGGCACGAAAGCCGCCGACGTTCGCATAATATTCGACGTATCGTTCAGCGATCAACTTCGACCATTCAAGCGCCGTTTGCCCGGAATAAAGCGTCGGACAATCTTCGGTTACTGCGCCAAAATTATCGGCAAATCGGCCGTAAACATCTTTAGTTGACGCAAAAATAAATGTGGCATTTTTGCTCATGTTCTTCAGCAGATTTATCGTGCCATCGACGTTGGTTAGCAAAACCTCGTCCGCCGCATCGGGCGATTTATCGAGACACGCCGCCAGATGAATCACAAGATCGTAATCCGCAGCCGTGCGAACATCTTCACCGTTCAAGATATCAAAACCCGAACGCCGAGAAAGATCGTCCGCATTAAAATGCTTACGAATATGCGTTCCCAAATATCCGCTCCCGCCTGTAACCAAAACTTTCATTAGAATCTTTTGCTGGACACTTTATATGCAAAGCCGATAAAATTTTACAGGGCAGACGCTTAAAACCAAACCCTCACGTTTCAAACGTTCATCTAATCTCTAATGCAAGACCGGATCGAATCACGAAGCAGACGTTCCAAACTTCCGCCAAGAGGCTGGGTAAAGGCGAAGCGTCCGGCTGTTTACAAGGCGCCGTCACGGTCGCGATTTCGTCGGTTTCTCGCCATTTTCCTTAATAAATGGACATTTGCAGCGTCGCTCAGCGTATTGCTCATATCCTTTCTTGTGTTTACATATTTCTGGCTCTTGTTTTCCGACCGCATCGATCAACGATTACTTAGCGGTGAAGTTTTTACACCGTCTGCCGGCATTTATACCGCTCCGAAGCTGCTCCGAAAAGGCGAAGATATATCCGCCATTGAACTGATCGACTATCTGAAAACCGCCGGTTATATCGAAAAAAATAATCGCGCCGATCTTTCGCGCAGCCGCTATTCGATGGAAAACGGAACGCTGTTGATCGATCCGGGAGCGACGGCAACGATCGACGGCGTAACCGCGTTCAACAAGCTCGCGGTGAAATTCGAAAAGGCCGGCAAAAGCGTCGCAGGCATTCGAAACCTCGATACCGAAACGGACGAAACAAAGGCGAACATCGAACCGCGCATTCTAAGTTCGATCGCCGCCGAAGGCGACGGCCGCCGGAAAACGATCAAGTTCGACGACCTGCCGCAGCATCTAATAGATGCAATAGTTGTAACCGAAGACCGCGCATTTTTTGAGCATTACGGCGTAAATTTTCGCGGCATCGCGCGGGCGCTTTGGCGGCGTTATGAAGACGATGGCGATTCGCCGCTGTCTAACCAGGGCGGTTCGTCGATAACGCAGCAGCTTGTAAAAAATCTGATGCTGACGAATGAGCCGACGCTCGAACGCAAGGCGACAGAGGCGTTTATGTCGCTGATTCTCGAAACGCGTCTTTCCAAAAAAGAAATATTCACGCTTTATGCAAACCAGATATATCTCGGCCAGCAAACGGGCGTTTCGATCTACGGCGTCGGCGAAGCGGCAGACGTTTATTTTGGCAAAGACGTTTCACAATTGACCCTGCCGGAATCGGCATTCATCGCCGGTATAATTCGCAGCCCGAACCGCTACAATCCTTTTAAGAACACCGCAAAGGTCGAAGAGCGTCGAAATCAGGTGCTCGAATCGATGCTCGAGTCGGGCAAGATCAGCGATCAGCAATTGGCGCAAGCACGTGCCGTAAAACTCGAACTCAGACAAATTTCCGGTCGCAAGGACCTACAGGGAATGCCGTATTTTACGCAGTACGTAGTCGATCAATTGCCGAATGTAGTTTCCGACCCCGAAGCTCTTCAGCATCTACGCGTTTACACCTCGATCGACCCCGACCTTCAGCGGATCGCCTATGAAACCGTCGCAAAACGCCTCGACAAACTAGACGGTTATTTCAAAAAGCAGCCGAAAGGGAACTTGAATGCGGCCCTGGTCGCAATGCGTCCGAAAACCGGCGAGATCGTCGCAATGGTCGGCGGGCGCGATTATCTTTCGAATCAATTCAACCGCGCGACATCGGCCATGCGCCAGCCCGGTTCCGTGTTCAAGCCGTTCGTTTACGCTACCGCGATCAATTCGGCATACGACACCGCGTCGCGTGTCTTTACCGCCGCAACGATTCTAAAAGACGAGAAAAAAACATTTACCTTCGACCAGAACTCGTATTCGCCGAATAATTTCGGCGATACATTTTCGAATCAAGAGATCACATTGCGCGACGCTCTTGTCAAGAGCAAAAACACCATCACGGTCGATGTCGGGATGCAGGCGAATATCGGCAAGGTGATGAACCTTGCGAATAAGGCCGGTATGCCGAAGGTCGAAAAAGCCTACCCCTCGATGGCTCTCGGCACTGCCGAGGCGACGCCCTTAAATGTCGCGACAGCCTATACGATGTTTGCCAATCTCGGCGACCGAACGCTGCCGATGCCGATCACGCGTGTTACACGCGGCGACGGCGTTACGCGAGTCCAGCCTCAGCCGGATAAAAAAAATGTCATCCGTTCCGATGTCGCATTCATCATGGACGACATTTTAAAAGACGTGATAAATCGCGGAACGGCGGCACACGCGCAAAGCTGGGGATTTCGAAACGTTGCGGGCAAGACTGGATTCGCCGGCAAAACCGGGACTTCGCGTGATGGCTGGTTCGCCGGCTTCACGCCCGAGCTCGTCTGCGTGGTTTATGTCGGGTTTGACGACAACGACGATCTTGGAATGAAGGGTTCCGATTCGGCAATGCCGATATGGGCCGATTTTATGAAAGCGGCGTTGGATATTCATCCGGAATGGAACGGCGATTGGCAAATGCCAGCAGGTATTCGAAAGGCCGAGATCGATATTCGAACGGGCACGCTTATCCGCGAACTGGACGGCACCGAAGACCTCGATGCAAAGCCGTCGGCCAGTGTTTCGCCGACGCCAAAGGTAAGCGATCCCGCAATCGACGATCCCGCATGGGCGGTCGAGCCGCCGCCGGAAACAAAGGAAATTTTCGTTACCGATGTGCCGGCCGAATTTCGCCGCGTCGAACTATTTATCGGCGGAACGATCCCCAATCGACAGTTGTTGACGGAAGAAGAAATGTTCCCCGAAAGCGAGCCAAATCCATCGCCGACTCCGCTTTCGGAAACCTTCCAGGACGAGATCGAAGGCAATGCAAATCGGGTAGAGGAAAAACCGAACCGCAAACCGCTACCGGCTGGAAGTGTTTCGATCGTCATCTGCCCGCTTTCAGGAATGCGCGCCACGTCAAAATGCCCGAAACGCGAGGTTCATACATTTGCCCGCGGCGCCGAAACAACCGACTTCTGCACATTCCATCGCTAGATCGTCCCGCCCAAGGACGTTGCAAAAGCCCGCGCGTGAGCAAGCGCGATACACGCATCTCAGGGTAAACAAGAG
>JBOGOW010000084.1:0-11010 GCA_050748285.1 Pyrinomonadaceae bacterium | reverse complement strand
CACCTGTTGCGATCCCGTGTCGCCATCCGCAAATTGAAGCGCGGCTTGTTTTCGCGCCTCGTGCGCCGTCTTATATTCGCGGTCGATCTGCTGAAACTGCGCGCTCGATGACGCATTTGAAAGCACGACCGGATCGAATACAACGGGCGGCGCGGTGAACTGATAGAACACAAATACAAGTATGCCGATCAAAAGGATAAAGAACTGAATCGGGATCTTGAGAAACGCGCTCAGCAGCAGCGACGTTCTTCCTTCGTCCACCGACTTCGCCGTCAAAAATCTCTGCACCTGACTTTGATCGCAGCCGAAATAACCGAGCATCAGGAAAAGCCCGCCGATCAGACCCGACCAGATCGTATATTTCTCGCTAAGATCGAAACTGGTATTTATCGTTTCGAGCTTTCCCAAACTTCCGGCGAGATGAAGCCCGTCAGAAACGCTGACGTTTGCCGGAAAACTTGAGATGATCACATAAATACATACCGCGAGCCCGACCGTGATGATCACCATTTGTTTGACGTCCGTCCAGGTTACCGCCTGAACGCCGCCCGCCATTGTATAGATGGTCGTCGTCATCCCGATGGCAAAGATCGTCGCGATCAAGTTCCAGCCGAATACGATCGAGAGAACGATCGCCGGCGCCGAAATTATCGTGCCTACGCCGAGACCGCGTGAGATCAAAAAGAAAAAGCTGGTCAGTGACCTGACCTTTACATCGAATCGTTTTTCGAGGTATTCGTAAGCCGTAAAAACATTCGCCCGATGAAAAAAAGGCACGACCGTAACACACAAAATGATCATCGCAAACGGCAGCCCGAAATAGAATTGAATAAACCGCATCCCGTCGGTATATGCCTGGCCGGGCGTGCCGACAAGCGTGATCGCGGACATCTGCGTCGCCATTACAGACAGCCCGACCGCCCACCACGGCAGGCCGCGATTTGCAAGAAAAAATCCTTCCTTTGTGCCGCTGTGTTTCGTCATCCGCACGCCGTCGATAATGACGTATGCCAAATATGCAGCGACGATAACCCAGTCAAGTGATCTCATTCGTTTAGGCTCAGTTCGAGAAATACCGCGAGAATGCCCACAACGCCGTCAGCACTATGAACGTGTTCAAAAGCACGGCAGCGTAAACGCGATGCCAGAAACTATTCGGCTTCTCATTTTCGTGATCCATTTTTTTAAGTCCTGTGAAACCCGCGCTCGATGTCCTTCATTGTCAGCCGCAAGATCACCGGCCGCCCATGCGGACAGGTCGTCGGCGATGACGTAAGCAGAAGTCGGTCGATTAGCCATTGCATCTTTTCGAGCGTGAGTTTCATATTGATCTTCACGGCCGCTTTGCAGGCAAGTGAGGCTGCGATGTCATCACGCAGCGTCGATTTTGCACTTCCGGTTTTGCCGAGACCGATTGAATCAAGAATCTCTGCAAATAAATTTCGAACCTCTGCCGCCGGAAGATCGGTCGGAATCGACTTGATAGCGACCGTTCTTCCCGAAAGCCGCATAAGGCCAAAACCAAGTGCCGCAAGTTCGTCTTCGACAAGATGAAACGCCTCGGTCTGGGCCGGCGTCAGGTCAACGGTTTCCGGCAGCAGCAAATTCTGCGACTCGATATCGCGCCCGGTTTCGCTTGCACGAAACTTGTCAAACAAAATACGTTCGTGCGCTACGTGTTGGTCAACAAGCAACAAGCCTTCGTCGTCAACCGCGATGATAAAGCTGTCGTGCAGCTGCGCAATCGGACGAATTTTATGTCCCGATATATCACTCACCTCTGCGGCCTTTGTAAATCGTTCCGCCGAATTCACCGGCGGCATTTCGGCATAGTTCATCGGAACCGAAACGGCGGGCATCGGAGTTTGCTGCGACATTGGCGGTTCATAGGTTATAGCTGATTCTTCAGATTCGATCTCATATGGAACGATTGAATTCGCAGATGTATCTTTCTCGTCATTCGAAAACGGATGATCCTGCGGATCGAAGCGGAAGTGTTCGGTTTCAAGCAAGTCGTCCCGTTGGGTCGGTCGGATCGCTACTTCCGGTTCGGAAAATCGCGCAGACTGATTTTGTGAACTAATTGGCGATTGGTCGCCACCCGATAAAACAGCAGCATTTACCGCCGCGAAGCTCGAAGTTGGTTCGGAAAGATCGTTCGATTCAGATTCCGCAGGAAGTATTCCGGCATTTGCAAGCGATCCTCGAACGGCTTCCGCGATTACATCCTTTACTGCATCGCTTCGTCGAAAACGAATCTCGGTTTTCGCGGGATGAACATTTACATCTATCTCCTCCAAAGGCACATCGACAAAAAGAAACGCGACCGGATAAACACCATGCGGCAGCACTGAACGATACCCTTCGATGAGGCCGTTTGCGATGATCTTGTCGCGAACGAATCGCCGGTTGACGAAAAAATACTGCGAGTCTCGGTTTGTTCGACGTTCACGCGGAGCAGAGACAAAACCACTGATCTTCGCCACGAAATCGCGCCCGCCATCGACAAGCAAAAGACTCTCTATCAGACCGCCGCCAAATATTTGAAACGCGCGTTCGCGCAAATTCTTCGCCGCTGAAACCTGCAAAACCTCACGCCCGTTGTTGGTCAAAGTAAAGGCCGTTTCCGGATGTGCGAGCGCGTAGTGCTGAACGATACTGGTAATGTGATAGTTCTCGGTCGCCTCCGATCGCATAAATTTGCGGCGGGCGGGCGTGTTATAAAACAGGTCGCGGACGGCGATCGTCGTTCCGGTTGACCGAGCCGCATCTTTCACATCGATTAGGCGGCCGCCTTCGATCTGAACAAGCGTTGCGGCCAACTCATCCTCAATTTTTGTCGTTAATTCCACTTTTGCGACCGAAGCAATTGACGCAAGCGCCTCACCGCGAAAACCAAGTGTGCCGATTCGCCCGAGGTCTTCAAGATCACGAATTTTCGATGTCGCATGTCGCTCGAAGGCGAGGATCGCGTCATCACGAACCATTCCCTCACCGTCGTCGGAAATTTTCATCAGGCGCCGACCGCCGAGCTCGATATCGATCTGAATTCGTGCTGCGCCGGCGTCTATCGAATTTTCAACAAGCTCCTTTATCACGGACGCAGGTCGTTCGACCACCTCGCCGGCAGCGATCTGGTTTGCAAGATTATCCGATAACACCTTTATTTTATTCATCTTACAAATACAACAAACGATGATCGCGATTGTCCATTTCGATTGATTCGTAGATCAAAGCGATCACGTTCGGCCCATACGAATTGAAAAATGAGGCGATTCCAAATGTGCGTTCCTGCAAGCCATCTCGCGGATAAAGCGAACTGAACAGCGACCGCAGCTGTCGATTTATCGTATCATCCCGACGAAGACTCGAGCGTCGCGCTTTGTCGCGAAGTGCTCCGATATGATAAATAATTTTTCGTCGCCGCTTCGCAAGACTTTCGGCAAGCGTTGGATCGAACGGCGCTAGAAGTTGATCGATCCGATTCAATTCCATGTTGATTCTTTCTTCGACATCCGCGAAGACCGTCGGTGTTTTGGGGTCGATTATCTCGTCAACTATTCGCGGGAGCATCTTATCGAGACCTTGAAAAAGATCTTCAAATTTTACGTCAAACCGATCGAGCGACCGCGATTGTTTCGGATCTACCAAAGTGAAACTTTGTCGATGCAGAATGGCGGGTTGACGACGCCCGAGAACGCGATAAACCTCGCTGTTCTGCGCAAAATATGCGATCTCCGCACCTCCGCCAAAATAGCAAACCGTCGGAAAAAGAAAATCCTGAACGACGGGGCGAAACATTACGCCGGCACTGAATGTTTTGGGCGACGATTCGGAAATAGTCAGCAACTCGCTTGTTTCAAACTCACGCTTAGTTCCCGACGCCCGATACTTACCTGTGTTTATTTTTTTCAATGAACGCCGAATTCCGCCTTCATCGAACCAGAATAATGGAAAATAATCGTCTTGAACCAAAACCTGGGCATGATAACCGGCGGCCCGCAAATCGGCGCTTCGTGCAATTAGCGATTTGACGATCAAGTCCGATTTCTCGATCGCGGCAGTAACGATAGTCGTCGCAAGCCGTTTCGCGTCCGCATCCATCGGGTCGAAAATGATAAGTCCTTGTGATTCGAACAGCTTCGCAAGCATTTTGCCGAATGCAGTTGAGAACGTCGAGCCATTTTGATAAGTCGATCTTAACAACTGCCTTAGTTCCGACGTGAACTCGGTTTGCCGCAGCTCGCCGATCAAATCATCGATTATTTTTTCGAGAGAACTGTCAAAGGCTATCGAGCCGACCGAAAGTCCAAGTTCTACTTCTACCGCCGAATAGGTCGAACCAAATAACTCTCCGTCGTTTGCAATCGAGAAAGTTTTTGCTACCTCTTCAAAGTCGTGATCCTCGGATGCGATCCAGAATATCGGGACCGCCGGTGTTCCTTTTTCCGTGAGCTCATTCGCGGCTTTGACCGCAGAAAGCGCCTTATAAATCGTATAGAGCGGACCGGTGAACAAGCCTGCCTGCTGACCGGTAAGAACCGCGACGCAATCAGATTCGCCGAGTTTTCGGATGTTTTCAAAAGTTGCCTTTCCCGATCCACACTCGGTGTTCTGTCGTTCGAGAATCTTGCAGATCGCGGTGCGATCAACGACATATTCCGCGAGAACATCGGGAATCGCCGCCGTCAAAGAATCAACGGACGAAACCGCAGATGAATAATAATTGGGAAATTGTGTCGGATCTTTGAGGTAATCGAGGAATAATTTCGATTGACCGGGAATCGCAGAAAACGGAATATCTTCTGTCCGCAACCGGAACGATCCGCTTTGTTCGCGACTGGCAGTAACCGACATATTGTTCAAATGATCCCGTATAGGTGAATTATAGTTTGCCGCCGTTGAACGTTCAAATCAAAAAGCGGCGGCCTTGTGAAAGCCGCCGCAAATCTTTTATCGAATAAAGCTGTTATTTTGATTCCGCCGTTTTGTTTTCGGCGGTTTCCAGCTTTCGTTCGATCACGTAAACTCCGGACGAGTGCGATCCGGCATATATTCGATTATGATCAAGCGGATCGAAAACGATCGAACGCACGCGGTGGCTTGGAATCTTTAAACCTTTGCCGTCTATCCGCTTCCATTTGCCGCCGGCATTTTCGGAAAAATACAGCCCGCCGTCGCTTTCGAGCGAACTTGCAGCAAAAACCTCGTCCGTATTATCGGGATTGATTATAATGCTCGAATAATCGCCGTATGGCAAACCGCTTCCCTTCCGATCCCATGACCGCCCACCGTCGCGGCTAAGATAGAAAGTTTGAGCGGTGCCGACGAAAATATAATTAGGACGCTTTGGGTCGATTGCTATCGAACTTATCGGAGCCGTGTCAGTGAGGCTTGCGATCCTTTTCCAAGTCTTACCATCGTCTTCCGAAACGATAACACCGGAGGTCGCGGTGCCGACCCAGATAGTTCCGGGCACAAGCGGCGAGGCGTGGACAACAAACACATTCGCGTTCAAACCATCGCCAAATTCAAGTTTTTCCCAACCTTTTGTAAGGTCATAGGTTCTATACAAGCCGTTATCGGTTCCGACGAAAATGCCGTCCTTGCCGTCTTCCGTAAACGCCATCACCCTTACTTTTTCGGTTATCGCGGGTATCAATTTTGGAGCACTGGGAACAGCCGCCTCTACTTTAGCGACCGGGGGTTTCGGCAGAGGTTTGCCTTTTAAGGGTCGTTTTACAGATGTCCTTCTACCGCGAACAGCCTTTTTCACCGGGGCCGGTTTAGGAGCGGTAACCGGCGACCACGAAACACCGCGATCGACCGACTTGTAGAGACCGACGTTAGTACCTAGATAGATCGTATTTTGATCGGTTCGGTCCTGGAGCATTGTGAAAGGCGTGATCTTGTTTACATCCAAACCGCGCGACTGTGTCCAGCTTTTGCCGCTGTTGTCACTGTAAAAAACAAAGCCGCCGCTTGACGATGTATTCTGTGTCGTTGCATAGAGTCGGTTCGGTTGCGATCGGTCGGCAGAGACGGAATACGTCAAACGGCTGGTGAAACTCAAATTGGACTGTGTAAAATTTCGACCTCCGTCATTCGAAACCATTACGCCGAAATTATTCGTTGCGATGAAAATTCGATCGGGCACATCGGGATGAACGGCTATCGAGTTTATTTCCAGATTTCGCTGCGTGGTCAACATCCAACTCTTGCCGCCGGTATTCGACATCCAAAAACCTTCCGTTGTTCCGGCAAGGATCGTTCCCTGCTTCGACGGATGCTGCACCAATGCGCGTGTTCTTCGCGACGTGGAAGGAATGCCGTTTACCTTTTTCCATTGCTCGCCGCCGTTCAATGATTCATATATTCCGCTGCAGGCGGATGCAAAAATATGATCCTGGTCGCGTGAATTTACGGTGATCGAAAAAATATCCGAATCGTCGATCATTCCTGCTTTTATCAAACGCCAGCTTTTGCCGCTGTCGGTCGATTTATAAGGCCGCCACGAGGTGCCTGCATAGATCGTTGCGCTTGATCTTGGATCGATCTCGAGCGAATTAATGTCCCGCGGCATTGAACTCGACGAGATTTTTTCCCAATCGTCGCCCGAATTTTTCGAAACCCAAACACCGGTATCCGAGCCCGCAAAAAGAATATTCGGGTCATCGGTCGCCTGTGTCATCGCATGGATCGCTTCGTTTCGAAGATCTTTCGCTTCTTTCCACGTCGCCCCGCCGTCAGTCGAATGAAAGAATCCGCCGGGCTTTTTTCCCCTGTGACCCGAAGTATATATCCGTTTTGAATCGCGGCTGTCGATTATCAATTGATCGAGCACAAGCTGAGGCTGGTTTAGGTTTACAAGCAGCCGCCACGTCTTCCCCGCGTCATTTGAATAATGCAGCTGGCCGTCAAAGGTGGTGATAATCAAGTGATCCTTGTCTTTTGGATCGACGGCTATTGCACGCACATCGCCGCCATCGGGCCCGACCACTGCCCAATCGGCGAAATTATCCGGATCGATAAAAAGATTGTCCGACGCGATAACGGGCAGGATCGGGCCGATAAGCAAAGCGGCAAGCAGCGAAAACAAGCTAAACGATTTTGTTAGATATCTTTTCATAGGGAATATTCCAGAGATGCGTGGAGAAGCCTTGCAAACATTCGATGTAAGCCTATTCGAATTCGTTTGTTTCTAAATGTTTGAAGACAAAACTTAATGAGGTGAATGAATCCACAAACTTAAGAGTATATTACAAAATTTCGATACATAGAACAACATTTGTTTGCATAGAGCAATCGTCTGACGGAGAACTAAAACTGTGGTGCCGTCGTTCTCCTTTGTGTCCTCTGTAAAGTTTTCTCGGTGATCTCTGTGTTTAAAATGGCATTAAACACGGAGACCACAAAGCCAAACTCACAGAGTTCACAAAGACGAAACCTAACAATCATCCACTACCCTAACGCCTCTAAAACGAAAAGCGGATGGCGATTGCCATCCGCTTTCCAATGTTCATGCGAATTAACGCATAAAGCTATTTCCCAAACTACGGATTCGGGTTATCGGCACCAGGCGGCACGCGATAGAGCTTGGTGCTTACACCGTCGCCCTTGTCTCCGCCGCGGATCAGCGTGATGCGGCTGCGGTCAAAACTGCGGAACGTGATGTGGTTCGTAATGAGCCGTTCACGTGCTGCGATCTGAACCGGAGTACCGTAGTTGATGATATATCCCTGATCGTTCGGGTTGTTCGACAATACCTGGAAGAAGTTGTCGAGACGTCCGCGAATGTCGTCGTTCGGTAGTTTGCCGAATTCATCAACGAGTTCGGTGATCAGCCTTTCAGCGACCGGTACCGAATCACGTGCAGTTGTCTCGCAACCGCAATTCGGCAGCGCTTCGGAAAGCCCGCCGAGCGAAACGGTAGCTTCGATCGTCTTGCCGGCGTCGGCAAGCGACGTGCGAACCACGATGCTCGGTGTTCCCTGACCGGATTCGATAGTGCCATCCGAAACTGTCCAGTTGTAGGTAACATTTACAGCACCTGAATAATTGGCTGTAAAGGTTGCCGTCTGCGACGGATTAATAACGCCGGCAGGAGCCGTAACCGAGATCGACGGGCAGTTGCAAAGCGGTACGCAATCGCATTTCGCAACCGTAACGGTCTGCGTCTGCGTTTGTCCACAAAGTCCGCAGCCATCGTCAACGGCAGCCGTGATCGTGTAGGTTCCTTCGCTGAGACCGCTGAGATCCCATGTTACATTTGCACCGCTATCGACGATTCGTCCGCCCGATACAGTGTAATTGTATGTAAGAACATCGTTTTCAGGATCGACCGCTGTGGTCGAAACCCTAACCGATGTGCCGTCGTTGCAGGTTGTGCCAGGTCGCGGTCCGGTTCCCGGTCCGCAGGGCAGATTAATAACCGATTGGCTAAGGCTAAGGGCCGTTACGTTTGCAAATTTGTTCTCTATATCAACCAGACGCGGGTTGCGACGACCGATAAAGAACTGAGCCAGATAGCCATGCGGGTTTTCCGAAAGCAGGAATCCCGGCGGCACGCCCGTAAAGCTGTTGCTTACCGTGGTCGGTGTGCAGCCATTGCCCCCCGTCGAAACCGTGTCGCATTGTACAATTGCCGAACCGGCGAAAGTAGAGTTGTCAAATCTGCCCGAATCCTGTTGATTCAAATGGCGGCGATAAGCAAAACTAAATCCGAACCAGCGTTGCGGGAAAATGCGGAAACCGCCGAGCACTTCCCAAGGCTCGTTTTCAAAAGCGTTAATAGTTCGGCTTCGAACATATTGTATGTTTCGAACTTCAACGATCGGCTGGAAAAACCGGTTGATCGGAAAATCGATCCCGGCGGAAAACAGAAGTTCGTCAGGCCGGTTCAAAAGCGTCGAGCCGCCCGCTTTGATATCCGCATTAAGGTTATATCCAACGTTGGCCGAGATATTTACATGCTGGCCAACGCGGGCGTCCAGGAAGAATGTTCCAAGGAAATCGCCGCGGCTGCCGCCCGGACTTGCGCCGTCAAAAAGTTCGCCGATTCGGTTGGAACCACGATCTGCGAAGTAGCGATATGCCCCGATAATACCAACACCGACCGGTCCATCAGGATTCGTCCAACGCCATTTGAAGCCGCCGACATGCGTATTAAAATAGCTGTCGCCATAACGCTTATTGATCAGCGGGGCGTCGGGATTATATGACGGAGCGATCGTAAATACTGTTGGCACCGTTCCATTAGGGGTTAAAACGGTCTGAAGAACAATGCCGGGCAGAATGCCGCCAATGGCGGAACCCACGCCGGGAAAAAGGCTCCCGTTGCTATTGCCGGCAGTACCGCCTAACAACAGGGTGCCGCCGGGACTCTGCGTATTTGCCGGTCTAAAGACAGGTTGGCCGGCAAATTGCCCCGTGCCGAGAACGATCGCCGGGAAAAAGAACCCAGCGCCATTTGCAAGATACGGTCCCGAAATGTTGCGAAGCGAGTTTACCTTGACGCCGCGATAAATATCCACATTGTAGAAAACCTCAAACTTGTTGGAAAGCGCAACCTGGAAGCTCACCGGAATTTCAGTAATGTCGATATTTCCGGGATCGCGATCAAAATTGCTGTAAGCGATGCTCAAGGTATGCTCGCCTTTGCGAAGCGTCTTGCCGTCATAAACTGTAAATAAGCCCGTCGGTCCACCGGTCGGTCCGCCGGTGCCAACCGTTGGTGCCGTGTTACGCGGATCTTTGTCCGTCACTCTGCTGCCGTCATTCTGTCCAAATGCAGAAAGGCAAAACAGCGATGCGGCCACCGCAAAAATAATCACTCTGCTAGCGAGTTTCATCATGTTCCTCCGCCGAAATAAAAAGTCAAAATTCAAATCGTAGTTTGAAAATACGATACAACTGTAGTTTCAACATTCTACTTGAGTATTACATTTACTTCAAATCCATGCCGCCGAAAGCGGCACTGATAAATGAAGCGTGTGTTCAAAAAAACTTAATCGTTCTGTAATTGCTGTCGGGGTTTAGCAGTAAAGACAAAGCTGACTTACCGAGCGCCTAACCCTTCATTCTTAGAACCTTAACCGAAGTTTTTACTAAAATCAAGTATTTTTAAGCAATTACGGAAATTTTATTTATGCGTATATGCCTCTCATTCGCGTATCGTAGGCCACGCGGTCGATGGCTAACATATATGCGGCGGTTCGCGTATCGACCTCATGCTTGTCCGCATAGTGACATAATTCGTTAAAACTTGCGACCATTTTTTCTTCCAAACGCTCATTGACCTGGGCCTCCGGCCAGAAATATCCCATACGATCCTGCACCCATTCAAAATACGAAACGGTAACGCCGCCGGCATTTGCTAAAATGTCGGGAATCACAAAAATGCCTTTATCGTGGAGTATCTTATCGGCTTTCGGCGTGGTCGGGCCGTTGGCTCCCTCGGCCAGTATCTTACAGCGGATGCGGTCGGCATTTTCCGAAGTTATCTGATTTTCGGTCGCGCAAGGGGCAAGAACGTCGCACTCTAATTCGAGCAATTCCATATTACCGACAACATCGGCATCCGGATAACCTTCAAGGGATTTGTTCATGCGGAGGTACTCAAGCACGTGCGGAATATTCAGGCCTTTTGGATTATAAATACCGCTTCCGATATCCGAGATCGCCACAACTTTATATCCCTGTTGATGCATCAATTCGGCACCGATACCGCCGACATTGCCGGCGCCCTGCACCACGACCGAAGTGTTTTCAGGCGTCAAGGTGAAGCGTTTTATTGCTTCATTTACCGTAAATAGGAGTCCACGCCCGGTCGCTTCCCGCCTTCCAAGTGAACCGCCCAATGCAACGGGTTTGCCGGTAACGACGGCTGTAACCGTATGGCGTGCGTGCATCGAGAATGTGTCCATTATCCACGCCATCGTCTGTTCGTTAGTGTTCATGTCGGGCGCCGGCACATCCTTGTCCGGCCCAATGAAATCGATCAACTCGGCT
>JBOGOW010000083.1:0-11013 GCA_050748285.1 Pyrinomonadaceae bacterium | reverse complement strand
GCCGACAGGTGCCGATCCCGTTCGAGCTCGATTATTCGATGCGCGATATCAATCGCCAGCGAAATTATGAACTGCAGGCCGAGATACGCAGCGGCGGACAGTTGCGATTCAAGACCGAAGCCGGCAAATCGGTAACGCTTCGAGGGAATCGCGACGACAATGTCGATCTTCTTTTGATTGCCGCAAGCGAGGGGCCGGAACCGATTACCGGGCATGACCTTGATCTTTCTAAATTCGGCGCAGGCTCGATGCAGATCGAGGGGCGCGGCACGACGTTCCTGATCCGTGCCAGCGTCGTTGTTCGAAGTAATGGCGATGCCGAGGTTACGCTGAACGGCTCGACCACATTTAATGGAAAACTGACGCAGTTTGATTCAGGTTCGCTTCGCATTACCGTTACGAGTTCGGGCAATGCAAACGCAAGCGGCGAGATCGAAGTAAGATACAGCGGCCGCAGCCTAAGCTCGATCTCTGCCCGGAACCTGGTTTTGGATGGTCAAAATGTAACCATCAGGTTCTGATTCGCGGCCGACCAATTGCCACAAAAGGCACAAGATACGCAAAATCGAAAGTATTCCTTTTGCGTATTTTGTGCCTTTTGTGGCTATATGCTTTTTCGACACTCTTGCTTTCTTTTCCTATCTAAAACAAAATAGATGTATGGCTGAAGATCAGGCGACAGGTCGGAAGCGGTCGCTTTGCCGCGAGATAATGACGACGGATGTAAAGACCGTTTCACGCGAAACGTCGTTGCGCGATGTTGCGGCAATGATGCGTGAGGGCGACGTCGGTTCGATGCCGGTCGTCGATGGCGGCAAATTAGTCGGGATCGTTACCGATCGCGATATCGTCATTCGAGCGATTGCCGAAGGCAAAGATTCAGAAACGCCGGTCGGCGAAGCGATGACCGCCGAGCTGTTCACCGTAAAAGCCGACGACTATGTTTTCGAAGCGATTCGCCTGATGGGCGACAAACAGATCCGCCGCGTTCCGGTGGTAAACGACGACGGCACGCTCGCCGGCATCATCGCCATGGCCGACGTAGCACTCGAAACCGAAGACCAACTCGAGATCGCGGAAACACTCGAAGAAATTTCGAGTGGATCGAGTTTTTGGAGCAAGAATTAGAACAATGCAAAAGGTAAAGTACAAAATTTTTGAGTCGCATATTTTGCATTCTTCAATTTGCATTTTGCATTGAAAATCGTGGCAAAGTCTTTTAATCGACATTTTCAGTTTCTCGGCTCGTCTAAGGATGTGCGGTCGGGGAAGCTTTGGCTGCCGGCGGCGGATGTTTATCAGACGGACGACGGCTGGATCGTCAAGGTCGAGCTTGCCGGTGTGGCGGCCGAAGATGTCGAGATCGAAGTTCAAGGCAACCGTTTGTATATCGCGGGCTGTCGAAAGGATAGGTCGTGCGCCGCGGGCGTTTCGTATCACCAGATGGAGATATCGTATAGCCGTTTCGAAAAATCGCTCGTCTTTCCGGCGTCGATCGAAGGCGTCAGCCTCGATCATATGTTCGAAAACGGATTGTTGATAATTAGGTTGAAGAAAGGAAAGTAGTTTTTACGCTCCGTGCTCTTTGTGTAAAGCTTTGTGCCCTCTGTGTTTAACGATTTGAGCGCAAAGGGCAACACAAAGCCCACTGAGAGAAAAAATCTAACGATGGCAGACGAAGTTAAAAAAGATAAAAAGCAGGTAGAACCGCCGCCGATGCCGCAGCCGTTTGAGATTCCGATCTTGCCGCTGCAGAATACGACACTGTTTCCCGAAACGGTCGTGCCGTTGGCCGTCGGTCGCGAGCGCTCGATCGCAGCCGTTGAGAATTCGCTTGCGACCGAAGAAAAGCTGCTTGGCTGCCTTACCACAAAAACCGAAAACGTAACCGGCGACGAAGCGAAATACGAAGACCTTTACGAGGTCGGCACCATCGTAAATGTAAAACGGATGATGCGAAACGAGGGCGTGATGCAGATTATCGTCCAGGGCCTCGACCGTTTTCGCGTCGTCGAATGGCAAAAAGATCAGCCGTTTATCACCGCAAAGATCGAGGTCCTGCCAGACCTTGTTCGCAATGACGGAGAAGCCATCGAGGCGCTAAAACGAAATATTCAGGGAATGATCCAACAGGCGCTCGCCCTGCTGCCAAACGTGCCGCCCGAAATTCGAATGGCCGTGATGACACAGCAAGACCCAGTTCAGCTTTCATATTTCATGGCGTCGGTGCTCGACCTCGGCGTCGAAACCGAGCAAAAAATGCTCGAAGCAGATTCGGTCGATGAACTGCTCACGCTCACGCACGGCGCCCTTGCACGCGAGCTTGAGATAATGCAGATCCGCTCAAAGATCGCCAACGAAGCACAGGGCGAGATGGACAAATCGCAGCGTGATTACGTCTTGCGGCAGCAGATGAAGGCCATCCAGAAAGAGCTGGGCGAGGACGAGACCGGCGAGAAGGCTGAGGCTGAACAGCTTCGCGAACGGCTCGAAAAAGCCGACTTGCCGGACGACGTTCGCAAGGAAGCAAACCGCGAACTAAAGCGGATGGAGGCCCTGCCGCAATCGGCGCCCGATTATCACGTTATCCGAACTTATATCGAATACGTCCTCGAATTGCCGTGGCGAAAATCGAGCGAGGAAAAGCTCGACCTGAACGAAGCACGAAAGGTTTTGGATGAAGATCACTACGGCCTCGAAGACATAAAGGAACGCATTTTGGAATCGCTCGCGGTTGTAAAACTGCGGCCTGATTCGAAGAGCCCGATCCTGCTTTTTGTCGGCCCGCCGGGCGTCGGCAAAACATCGCTTGGCCGCTCGATCGCACGTGCGTTGGGACGCGAATTCGAACGGATGAGCTTAGGAGGAATGCGCGACGAGGCCGAGCTTCGCGGCCACCGTCGGACGTATATCGGCGCGATGCCGGGGCGAATTATTCAGGCTCTGCGGCGTGTCGGCGTAAACAATCCGGTGATGATGCTTGATGAGATCGACAAGCTCGGCAACGATTATCGCGGCGACCCTTCGTCAGCATTGCTCGAAATTCTCGACCCGGCGCAGAACAATACGTTTCGAGATAATTATCTTGATTTGCCATTCGATCTTTCGAAGGTATTCTTTATCGCCACTGCAAATCAGATCGGCCCGATCGCGATGCCGCTCCGCGACCGCATGGAGATCATCCAGCTTGCCGGTTACAGCGACCGCGAAAAACTGAACATCGCAAAACAATATCTCGTGCCGCGGCAGGTCAAAGAAAACGGCCTCTTGCCGGAACAATTCGAGATAACCGCCGCCGCGATAAATCTACTTACCGCACGATATACGCGCGAGGCCGGCGTCCGCCAACTAGAACGCGCCGTGGGCAATATCGCCCGAAAGGTAGCGTTAAAAGTCGCACAGGGCGATACCGAAAAGACGGTTGCCGATGAAACGTTAGTGAAAGAATATCTCGGCCCGCCGAAATTTTTCCCCGAATCCGCACGCGACGAAATGCCTTCGGGCGTTGCGACCGGAATGGCATGGACCGAGATGGGCGGCGAAGTTTTGTTTATCGAGGCGACGCTGCTGCCCGGCGGCGGCGGATTAACCTTAACCGGCCAGCTTGGCGACGTGATGAAAGAATCGGCCCAGGCCGCACGCAGCTATCTTTGGTCGCACGCGTCGGAATTTGGTCTCGACGCTGAATCCATAAAATCGAACGGCGTTCACCTGCATGTTCCCGCAGGCGCGATTCCAAAAGACGGCCCGAGCGCCGGCGTTACGATGGCGACCGCACTCGCATCGCTTTACAGCGGCCGCAAGGTTCGCAACGATACGTCGATGACCGGCGAGATAACGCTATCGGGTTTGGTCTTTCCGGTCGGCGGCGTAAAGGAAAAAGTTCTCGCGGCGCATCGTGCCGGAATACGCCGAATTATTCTACCGGCGCAAAACGAAAATGATATTGACGATATCCCCGAAGACGTTCGCAAAGACCTTGAAATAATCCCGGCGATGCGTGTAAGCGATGTTCTGATTGCCGCCCTCGAACCAGAATCCGAAGCAAAAAAGCCGAACTACGTTCTCCAGAATGTTGACGGAAAAAAGAGCGAATCCACTGCCGAACAATTGATCGCGAAGGAAAAATGACTTGTTACCGGTCGCTCGATTTTTCGGGTTTCAGAAGATCGTTCATCGGCTAGACCTTTGACGCGCCATATTTGCCGAATGACCAAATTGCCGTCATCACTACGCGCCTATCGACGGATTTGGCATTTCTCGGTCAACGCCTTTTCGATCAATTTAAGTTCCCGAAGAACTTGCGCCGAATTATTCCAATCCTGCCGGATTGTCGCGCCGAATCGCAGATCGGAACGCAGGTTGTTCCAACTTGAAGCGACTTTTTAGCAACAGTCTGCTACATCTCTCACCAGGATGAAGACTTTCTGCAATTGCGGAACTGCCCGATTGAACCTGCTTTAAGTATAAATTGAACCGGGATTACGCATTAGCGTAGTAATCCGGGATAGTGAGACCATAGATCGTTGCACCGTTCCTGAAGGCGTTCTCTGTTTCGTTTTTTAGCGAGGCATCTGTGTTTCAGCGAAACATTTGAAACGCCTGAAACTAATGAAACACCTGAAACAGATGTAACGCCTGAAACACTTCCAACATAAGCCGCGTCGTCGCAATAAAAAGTTTTTGGGTCAGAGACGGGACGCACGGTGCGTTTTTTACTTTTCAACGGCAGTTCTGATTTTAGTTTTCGATCGTGCATTTGTTTCAATCGCCAGCCGAAGCCGGTTCGATGCGAACGGTTCAATTTTGTCATTGTCAATGGTATTGTTAAATACCATTCGTTAAGGTTCGTGCAAATGTGAAAAATGGAATGAACCCAAATTCCGCAATAGGAATTTCTCCGGACAAACTGAAAAGTGAAAACTTAAAACTAAAAATGCAAATCACGCATTGTCTGCCGTTTTCAGTTTTCACTTTTTAGCTTTCAGTTTTTTCGGAGGCAATTTATCACTTTTTTGAGAACCAATTTCCTAATGCGTAATCCGGGTTGAAACAATTTTTAAGAGTTGGTTAGAATCGCACCTCTGCGCTTTTTTGCGGAAAAGCCTTTACGGGATAGCCCTTTAAAAGCTCGCCGATTCCTAGAATGAAAGTCGGGCTCCGAATCGAATTCTTCGGCTGCCTCCGTCAGTAGTCGATTGGTTCAGGAAATCGGGGCTGCTGACAATACCTGACGGGATGCCAAAATTTCTCGAATTGAACGCATTGAAAAGATCGGTCCAAAACTGAACTCGGACGTTTTCGCCAATCTGAGTATTCTTTATTATTCCGATATCGACGAGCCTTAGCCCGTCCGCACGCAGAATATTCCGACCGGCGTTTCCGACCCGCTGTCCTTCTAAAACTCCGTTGAAATCAATAACTAGGGTTCTCCCTTGAGCACCGCAGGTAATACGTCCCCGTGGGGCCGAAAACAGCGTAAACGGAAGCGGCGGTCCCGGGAGAAACCCGGGAATGCATGGCCCTGAAGGCAGTGCGTTGAATATTTGCTGCGCCTGAGCAATCGCCTGAGCACGCAGTTGTTGGTTAATTATGAACAATTGAGCGGTTGAAATTCTTGAAACGTCGAGATTTGTAAACACATTCGGTCGTATCGCATTACCTCCAAACCCCTCGAGAGCTCCAGCGGGATCGGATCCATTCAGCGGCGAGAACGGAGCACCGGTTTGAAAGTTAAAGAAAGAATTGACCTGCCAGCCGCCGAGCAGCTTACCGGCGAACCCTTCCTGCTTTCGGAAAAATGGCAGTTCGTAAACTATGTTGCCGGAAAGTCTGTGCGGCCGGTCGTAACTTGAACGGGCCCTGTCCGCGTTTCTGTCAAACGAATCCTGCGGGACCTGCTCGAAGATGTCCGAGGCAGTGTCTAAAAAAGCGCTCCAGGTATAATGCACACCAAAGCTAACTCCGCGGCTTAGCCGTTTTTCGAGGCTTGTCTGCAAAGCGTCGTAGGTTGATGACGCTGAGTTGGTTATTAGCCGTATCTGCCCTCTCGTCGGGTCAACCCTTGGGAAAAGCACCGGAGGTCCGGGAGGCAATGGAGCCCCAGTATTTCGGTCGATCCCGGTCGTATTACAGGTTCCTGGTCCAGTTCCAAACGGGCAGGGACGACGCGGATTACCGTCGATGGTTTGTAGGAGTCCGGTACCCCGTGTTCGGACATAACCGATCTTTAAGATAAGGTCGGCGCTTAGCTCGCGCTGAATATCCAGCGAAAATTGATCGGTCGCGGCCGCCCGAAAGTCGCCTGACACAACCGTCCGGCTCAGCTGTCGTGGATTTGAAATGTTTGGGACAGTCGTGTTGATCAAGGTCGTAAAGGCATTTGTTAGCGATGTGTTCTGTGTGGCAACGAATGGGAATGAATTGGCGATGTTCTGATTGATAATTATAAAATGTGCATCATACGTGCGGGCATATCCGCCTCGTATCACCATCCTGTTGCCGCCGGTTACGAAACCAATTACGCCTTTATCACTGGTTTGCGGGTTCCAGTTAAAACCGATCCTGGGCATCCAGTTGTTCGTGTCAATCTTAGGTTCTGGTTCGAACCTCAATGCCGGATCATTGTTATTCGCGGCAAGAACACGCTGATTCAGGTCGCGAAGATACTGAAATGAATCTCCGGGATATTCATATCTAACCCCATACGAGAGCGTCAGATTCGGCAATACTTTCCATTGGTCCTGGACGTAACCGTAAAACTCATGCCACCGATAGAAACGAATCACATCTCCACCACGCAAAGGCAGATTCCTCGCGGCCGTCTGGGCAGAGTCATTTACGAAATTGCTTAATGTCGTGTACAACAAACGACCGCGAATCGCCGTAAGGAAAAAGCTCTTTTCATCCGTCCGCCGAAGATCGACGCCGAATTTGAACGAGTGTTTTCCCCGGAAAATGGAAACCGCTTCTGTTACCTGATAGGTGTCGTTAACTACAACCACGGGCAGATTTGTAGCAAGCCCGAAAGCCGTTCTATTTCTCGCGGCATTGAAGCCTGTCATTCCAAGGTCGTTGATCTCGATCGATGGAATTGATGCAGACTGCGGGTCTTCAGCTTCCCTTACGAGATCAAACCTGGCCCAGGCAATTCTTGCCTCGTTGCTAATGCGGGGAGATAAAACGGACGTCCAGACAATTGCAGCGGCTTTGCCATTGCGGTCCTCTACCGTAGCCAGCCCCGGCGGCGTAATCTGCTCAGTTCCGGTTGTGGATGCATAACTGTACCTGTACCGCCCGTAGATGAGGTTGTTTTCGTTGATGCGATGATCCACTCGGAAAGACCCTTGATGGCTGTCAAACCTAAGAGCCGATGAACCGGTAAGATTGCCAAGCTCAACGTTGAATGTCGGGCCGCCCGATATAGACACCGTTCTGCTCTGTCCATTTGGAGTTCCGGCCGGAACGAATCGAAGAAGGGCCTGCACTTGCGGACGGTTTCCCGCATTTGCCTGCAAGGCGGCCCGTCCTGCTTGTGTCGGAGATCCATTAAGTGTGACTCCGGAGGCCTGTTGCCGATCTGACCATCGCTGATAATCGGTAAAGAAAAAGGTTTTGTCGCGTCCGCTCGAAAAATAAGGGCGGCCCTCGCCAAAGCGCGGAAATATAACCGGCCCTCCAATTGTAAAGCCGATCTGGTTTTCAAGCCGACGCGGAGCTAGCTTACGAGCGTCAGTTGTTGCGTTCTCATTGCAAAACCCTGTAGTTGCGCCACTTGCTCTTTTATCCAAATTACTGCATGCGTTCAAATATTCGTTATTATGGAACCAAAAAACGGAACCATGAAAATCATTGGTTCCGGATTTGCCGACAATATTTACGACCGAACCGGAGTTACGCCCGTATTCGGGTAAAAACTGATTGGTAACAATACGGACTTCTTGTATTGCATCCGGATTATTCAGCGGTATCTTGATTCCGGTAATAGCTGTGTCGTTAATGTCCTGTCCGTCAAGGAGAAAGCTGTTTGAACGAACTCGGCCGCCATTTGCCGAAAAACTGATTCCGTTGGCAAAAGCAGCTTGCCCGCTTCCGAGTTGGCTGACGCCCGGAACGGAGAACAGGATGTTAAACACGCTTCGGTTCGAGGCAATCGGCAGTTCCGAAAGCCGTCGTTCGTCGAACCGGGTTGCGACTTCCGCGGTGGTTGTGTTCAGCGCTGACACATTTTCATTGACCGTGACGACCTCTTGTATGTTTCCGGCCTTCAGGATCGTATCGACTTTGGCGTTTTGGCTCGCGTCCAGCGTAATGCCGCTTTGAATATATTTCCAGAAATTTGGAGCTTCAATTATTACCTCGTAGGTTCCTGTCGGGATGTCTATCAGGCGGTATATGCCGGCAGAATTAGTGGTAGTAGAGCGTGCAAAGCCGGTGGCGGTATTCTTAGCGGTGACTGCCGCACCCGGAATGACGGCTTTGTTCTCATCGGTCACGGTACCGGAGATTGTGCCGGTCGAGGACTGGGAAAAGAGAGTTCCATAGCAAGCGAGTACAATAAAGAGGCAGGCTGCCGATAAGCATTGAGGCTTATTCATGGTTATGTTCCTCCGTAAATTGTCAGGCCAATTCCGAGTTAAATACACGATTATCATCTAAGATAAGTTGCACTATTCTCGGAGCCTAAAACCCCACACGGCGCTTGATATCTTGAAAACGAGGATCTCCCTCGAGATTCTTCCAAGTCGTTTTTAGAAATGTCATTTTCGGGTCACGGACTTGATAAGCCTTTTCCAGCCAGGCAAAAGCCTGTTCGGTATCACCCAGTTGGTTGTAAACGGCCGCAATGTGAAAAGGCGGAACGTAACGCGACTTCGAACGCCGAAGCATTTCATCCAATATCGCGCGAGACTGATCGATCTCGCCCATTTCTATAAGCATCCGTGAAAAGTTGATGTCCGACCATGTTTGTTCGGGCGCAAGTTCCTTCGCCCGCCGGTATTCGGCGATGGCTTCGGGATACATTTTTCTTCGCTGGTAAACGCCCGCCGCCATGAAGTGAGAAAAGTAAAAGTTCGGATTGAGGTCGATCACAAACCGTACCCGTTCCAACGCCGTGTTGGGGTCACCGTGATTCAACGCAAAGGCATTAAAATAGGGAGAAAAGGGTTCGATCTCTATGGCCCGGTTTCTCTCGGTAGCGGCTTCGTCGCCCCTCCCCATTCTTCCCAAAAAATCGCCATACAGGAAGTGCGACATCGCACTGTTCGGGTTCAACTCCAAGGCTCGTAAGAAGTGTTTCTCGGCTTCCGCGAAATTCCAGTCGTATAGGTAAAGGCTGGACGCAAGCGCGCTGTGCGCTTCGGCTAGATTCTCATCAAGTCCAAGCGCACGCTGCGCAGCCGTCCTGGCTTCGACCAACTCTGACGGATGAAAGTCACAGCACAACGTAAGACTGCGGTGCGCGCTTGCGATCATCGCGTACGCCGGTGCGTAGGATGGATCGTGCTCTATTGCCTGCCATAAATAACCGATACCTTCCCGGACTTCCGGTTCATTTAGTTTTCGAATAAGAAACAGGCCTTTTAGATATAGACGGGTGGCCTCCGCGTTCTCGGTGTAATCCCTCGCAAACTTCTGCTTGGTCGAATCCGTCAGATTTATGCTGAGTTCGCGAACAAGGTCGCGGATGACATCGCGTTGCAGCACGCCTAACTGCGACGTCTTCCTGTTGTAGGTCTGCTGCCACAAGCTATTCTCAGTTCGAGAGTCAACCAACTCGAGATACAACGTCAGGTCTTCACCGCGTTGAACCATCCGCGGGGACAAAACAGCCTCCACATTCAATTCCTTCCCGATCGTCGCCGCGTCCAAGTCGGTTCCCTTATACCGAAACATGGTGGAACTTGCCTTCACTTCCAAGTCGGGAATCTTCAACAAACTCCCGATGAGATTGTCTGTCATCCCGTCAGAAAGATATTCGAGTTCGGCGTCTCCGCTTTCGTTGACAAATGGCATCACGGCGATCGAATCGATCTGACTATGGTTTGTGAAATACGAGTATGTAAATGCAAGAACAGCGCCCGCAGCCATAACCCCTGCTGCGGCGAAACGGAGTTTGCGTTTATTGACCTCGCCGACCGGATGATTCGCAGTTTCGGCGGCAGGCAAATCGGTGTGCGGCGTTTTTGCGTCCGCTTCGGACTCGTGTCGCCAATCAGCCAAGGGAATCACCTTTCCCGTTGTTGCCTCTCTGATCGCACCGCCGTTCGTCGTTGCGTGCTGCTGTGGAACAAAATCTTGTTTGACACCCTGTAGATTTACGTCCGGTAACAAATCCGGTAGGCTGACCTCACCGTTAAACCTGTATCCGCGCCGCCGGAAGGTTTCGATAAAAGGCTTGCCGTTTTGCTGATTTCCGAGAGTGGTTCGCAGGACGTGAAGATATTTTGCGAGGTTGGATTCTTCGACGATCGAATCCGACCAGATGGTTTCCATCAACTCGTCCTTGCTCAATATCTCGCCGCGTCGCTCAACCAGCACAAGGAGCGTTTCAACCGCCTTTGGCGCGAGCGAAATTTCATCCGCGCCGCAATAAAGCATTAGATGATCGGCATCGAGCCGAAAATTCTCAAACTCGTAAATCTTATGACGGCTTGATTTAACCATCGTAAAGTTAAAGTCAGAATAAATTAAATCTAAATCCAAAGACACTTCCGCACCTCCCGACTAAATTCGATTGCGGAGCCGAAAAATCAGGAATGCACGTTGCTTGTCTATGGTTTCAAAGGCCGGAAACATTGTAGTGCAAAGACGGAAAAAAAGAAAGACATATTTCCGCTAACAAAGATTTGAGGCTCCAGAGCCGCTCGAATAAAGCGGCTGAGAATAAATAAAAATTAGAGAGGAAAAAAAGATGAATAGTAAATTTATGCAAACGATTGTCGGAACATTTTTAGGATTGCTGATCCTGTTTGGCGCGACACGAATTTCGGTAAATGCACAGGATAGCGA